>CAITIF010000514.1 GCA_903892365.1 uncultured Pirellula sp.
ACGGCTGCTTCGTCAAGTAGCTCCTTGGCTCCCATCGGATTCAGGCCAGTCAATCTTGCAGGAAGCTCAAATCGAAAAGGCACAAAGTTATAGATGGCCCAACCTGCCAAAATCGATACGACAACCGATCCAAACCAAACTGGCATCGGAATCGCCCCTGCGGGTGGTAAGGCGACCTCTTGCGATTCACCATGGCTTTGCGCGTCGTTACTCATAGATCGAACCACATCTGTTCAAAAATAACTGGAGAGAAAACATCTTGGAATACAAGAGTATTTCACAATCACAACCCCAGTACCAGTACTCCCTGACTTATTTTATCGCCAACACGCTACTTGAGCCCGACGCCCTGAGGGCGATTGCTGAGAACACCGCGTACCCCGAGTTGTCCCGGGTCGCGCGCTAATTTGTCCGTGAAGATACGCGCGTCCGCAACGATTGGCTGAAGCTTCTGAGTCAGGACCTGAATGTTACCGGACGATGCTTCAATGCTTTTGACCGCTTGAAGAACAGAAAAGTACAGCTGATCGTTTTCAACCAGTTGGTTCACCGTCCCATTGCTGTTGTTGAGTTTGCTAGTGAACTTCTTAAGATCTTTGGAAAGTGCATCCAAGTTCTCGAGCGCTTGGACCGCATTGTTCACTAGCTGCTCGCTGTTCTGGCTGACAGGTTCTGTGATTTCTGCAATGTTCTCAATTGCTACCCCTGCGTTCTGGACCGCTTCACGTACGGTCTCTCCGATTCCTTCGAACTCCTTTCCAAGGCCCTCCAAGCTCAAGCTGAATTTTTCGAACCCTTTCAGAGTCCGTTGAGTCTGGGCCAAGGTGGTCTGAGCTTCCTTAAAGAGATCAGGCAACAGAGTGAGCCCATTTGCAATCGCATTCGGAATTTCCGCCCGCTCCACTTGTTTGACAACTCGGTCGATAGAGCCAACCGTGGTGTTGATGTTGTCGATTGTGCTTTTCGTCGATGAAACAAGGTCCTTAATAGGTGCCGACCCGTCACCAACAATTGCCTGCACCGAAGCTCCTACGGAATCCAACCGAACCATGGCTCGTTCCAGGGACGAGATCAATGGAACGAAGTTTTGTTCGAGAGTACTGAGGAACTCTTGAGGGTCCTGCGAGTTCTCCCCTCCTTCAGAATAGTATCCCTCGCTCATAATGGTGTTCGATTCGGCTAACTCGATCGCATCTAAATCGCCATCTCGAACACTTCCAGGCGCTCCACCATCAAATCTTTTGATAAGCGATTCCCTGCTCGGCTTGACGAACTCGACTACGGCATCTCCCGTGATGAACGAACCTGCAGAAATTCGAGGCACTTCCGATTTGTTCAGCGGGTACTTTCGGTCCAATTCCATCGTCAAAATGACTCCTTCGTCAGCAGGCAACAACGCGATTCCCGACACACGTCCAATCAAAACTCCATTCTTACGAACCGGAGTATCAATAGTGACTTTCGGAGCTTTCTCGAAGTTGAAATTGACGCGATAACGATCAACCCAGAGCGAGGGGACGGCACCAAAAAAAGCGACCAATAGCACGCCAATAATGGCTGATGCCAACACCAGCACTCCAACGCCAAAACGATATCCGCTATCTTCCATGATTATTCTCCGTCGGTTTCGTTTCTTCGAATCGAGTCGTAGAGATTGGGGGTCTCTAAGTCTCCCTCGTTTTTGGTCACCAGCATTTCCATCAACCGTTCGCCAGCTTCACCATGAACGAACTGCTTAACCCGCCTGTCGCGCGTCTTGTCCAGCATCTCAGGCACGTCATCAAATAGAACCTGCGACTCCCCTGGCTTCAATCGCGAAAAGGGATGTAGCATCACGATCCGGTCTGCAACCTTCCGGGCGGAATGCATATCGTGAGTCACAATGATACTTGTAACAGGATATCGCTTTCTTGTCCGCAACATCAATTCATTAATGATGTCACTCATAATTGGATCTAAGCCCGTCGTAGGCTCGTCGTACAGCAAAAGATCAGGCTCCAAGATCAAGGCTCGTGCCAACCCAACTCGTTTACGCATGCCGCCCGACAACTGAGCCGGTTTTTTAGGCATGACATTGCTTGGAAGTCCAACTTCCGCCAGACGATCAATGATGAGCCGATTCGCCTGCTTTCCCTTGGGAACGCCGTGCTGCTTCAGCGGGAACTCCACATTTTGATGTATGGTCATACTGTCAAACAGTGCGGCATTCTGAAAAACGAAGCCAAACCGCTTTCGCATGGCAGTCATGTCCTGATCATCGAGCAAGTTGATGTCCTGGCCATCAAATCGCACCCGTCCACTTGTGGGTCTCAGCAAACCAACGATCGATTTGAGCAGCATGGTTTTTCCGCACCCGCTCTCTCCAATAATGGCTACCGTCTGGCCACGAGGGATGGAGATCGAGACTTTCAGAATCGTCTGACGCCCGAATTGAACTGTCAGTCGCTCGGTTTCCACAATCGCACGTGGACCTTGCGAGCTTGGACTGACTATTTGATCTACAATCGATTCGTCCATCAGAATAGCTTCGCTCCAGATGGCCAAATCGCAAAATAAATCGCATCCAGAAACAAGTTCAGCACAATATCTAAAGCAAGGATCATCACGAAACTTTGCACGAAGGCTGCTGTGGCAGCTCTTCCAACCCCATCCGCCCCGGGCTGGCAATGAAAACCACGATAGCAGCTGACGATCGCAATGACTGCTCCAAAAAAGAAACTCTTGAAGACACCCGAGAACAAATCGAAAGTGCCAACGAAATCACGGCTGTTCCGCAAATACTGTGCATGGTCAATGCCTAATACGATCACGCTGTAAAAGTAACCGCCGACAATTCCCATGAAGTCCGCCATGACAGTCAACGCTGGAATGAGCAGGACACAGGCAAGAAAACGAGGAACGACCAAATAGTGGATTGGATTTGCACCCATGCTAATTAGCGCATCGATTTGTTCAGTGACACGCATGGTTCCGATCACCGCTGCCATCGCACTGCCTACGCGCCCCGCCAACATGGTCGCCGCCAATACAGGACCTAATTCTCGAACCAAGGACATGTTGATCACAGCCCCTAACCGAGTCTCCATCCCAATACTCTTGAACTGGTGAAAAGATTGGATTGCAAGCACCATCCCAATGAACGTGCCAGTCAATGCTACCACAGGAAGGCTCAGAACACCCACCGAGTAAAAATTCGGCAGGAGGGTCTCGCGTTTTGGACGTGCAGTCACCATCCAACGGAGCATTTGAAAAGTGAACAGCGAGATATCGCCAAGAGTCAAAATCCCTTGAACCGCGACCCCGCCCCATGCATTCGTGACTCGGCCCAAGGCCGCAAAGATGCGGCCCTTTAAGTTGTCGTTATGCAGGTACGGATCGGTAGCCATACTCTTTCCTTCGGTTGTTAAACCGCGAGGCTTGAGTCAACCTTACCGAAAAGGGAGTTTGTGCCGACAAGAACAAGGTGTTATGAAAGCATTCAACGCAAAAAGCGTGCTGGCATTCCCCAACACGCTTTTGAATAGCATCATTCCAGATGGTTTACCCACCTGAGTTTGAGAAGGTGTGCGTCGCGTTGTAAGTTACGACCGTTCGCACGCGCCCAGTTGACTAGCCTACCAAGGTCCTCGGACGGGATAGACTCCGAACTGGTTGGTATGACTTGGCCAATAGGGAGTCGCTTTGAACACGCCCATACCACCGCTGGTGGGAGCGTTACCGCCGAATTGATGATAGACCGGCGTCATCGTGTTTTGGGATACGCCCCAAGAATAGTTCGACTGCATCACCACTGTGGGCGGAACAATCAACGCGGTTGGCTGACCCGTCTTCAAATAATAGTACTCGCCGTGCCATGGCCGCTGCATCGATTGGTTTTGAGCCCAATAATCGCCAACTGAACCTGGCTTGGCCCAACCAAGGCGATTGCCAATTCCTTCGGTGTTACCCGGTCCATGATAGATATGGGACCCCACGCCACCGTAAGATCCATAATACCGTCCACCAAAACCGTGCTGGGCAGCACAGCTTTCTGACAATGCAAATACTGCAGCGATTGTAATCGCTGCCATGAATGAAGTTCGAATTAGGGACATGAGTCCTCCCGGGAAACCAGTGAGCCTATGAATTGAGCCGCTTGTTCCATCGTGCGTCTGCAATTAGTAAATGGATCCGACTGGTCTCCGACTCAGCCAACAGTGTTCAATGTCTGACTATCGAGGAATCTCGATCATCTTGTAAATTTTCTTGCCAGCAGTACGCACTGGGGGTGCGTAATATTTGGCATGGGTGCGATTCAAACCTTGCCCTTGATCATAATACGAATGGTATCGATCGTGATGCTGGTATAGGAATTGATGGGGATAAAGTGGCTGATAGGTGTTGTAGGTGTGTCCGACCCAGCCCGGAACACCAATGGGGGACATGTACAGTGCGGCGTTCGCGGAATTGGCGTTTCCACGTGTAAAATAGTTGTCGAACAAAGGTTGAGTTCCTTTGCCGAGCAAGTTGGCGTAGCTATCCATCGAGCCCGATTCCATTCCCATTGGAACGTACGAACCTGCCATCGCCCCTCCGCAATTCCCGCTTGGGCACTGCGCAGTAGCTGCATTTTCGTTGATAAACGCGATACCAGCCCCTAGCAAAAAGGTTGCTGCCGTTGATACTATCCTTAGTTGTCGCATATCCTGCTCCTCAGCGAATTGATCTTTCGTAGACTCTCTCAAATCCATGCGACACGATCGATGGATCTATCGCCTCACAGATCATGTCGACCAATCTGAGGGTCGATAGCCATCAAAAGAGATACCGAGATCAACAAACTCCGCAAGGAAGGGCATAATACAACGAGAAAGCCGATCGTATCGACTAAAACTTTATGCTGCGCGACGCTCGTTAATAATTTCGCCTTTGTCGCCGACTTCTTCGAATCGGACTGACACTTGTCTCGACACGCCACTTTCTTGCATCGTGATACCATAGATCATATTAGCGGCTGTCATGGTTTTCTTACTGTGAGTTACCACAATGAACTTGGTGGTATCCAAGAACTCCCGCAAGACGGTGACGAATCGACCAATATTAGCTTCATCGAATGGCGCATCCACTTCGTCTAAGATGCAGAAGGGACTAGGTCGATACTGGAAGAATGCCATAATCAAAGCAACCGCGGTAAGCGCTTTTTCTCCGCCACTCAAAAGTGAATTGCTTAGAGTTGTCTTGCCAGGTGGAGTCGCAATGATTTCGATTCCGCTTTCGGGGTCGCGTTCATCTTCGAGAACGATGTCCGCAAATCCACCTCCGAAAGAACGACGATACAAATCCTGGAAGTTTGCTCGTATGGTGTTTAGGGTGGTCAAAAATAGCTCTTGTGAATCCTGATCGATTTTATTCATCGTCTTCACCAACGATGACTTGGCTTCACTGAGATCCTGATAGTGGGTCGAAAGCTTGTCAAATCGAGATTGCAGTTCATCCAATTCCTGGAGCGCTTCCATGTTCACACCGCCCGACGCAGCAATCTCATGCCTCAGGAGTGCGATCTCCGACTCGATTGCCGCTCTATCCACTTCCGCAGGCTTCGACTTTGAAGATGAACGCTCCAGCAATTCCACGAACCAACGCAATTCTGGCAAAGTGGTTAACAATTCAAGCTTCGAATCGTCGATCGATGGATCATTAGCATCGGAAAGGAACGGTGCAACCATCTCTCCAATCTCGTTCAATTCTACTTGGTACTCTTGAACGTAGTGTTCATGCAAGGTGGTCCATTGGACCGTCCATTGCTGAAGTTGTAACTGGATCGCTTCGATTCGATCTTTCGCCTTCTCGAGACTTCGGCGTGCCGATTCGCATTCTCTTTGAGCAGACTGAAATACTTCGTTCTGCGATTGGATCTGAACGGAGATCGCCTCGCGTTCGGCTTCAATCCTCTGAATCGTATCTCCCGCTTCCTTGGCTTTCGATTCGAAATCCGCGATCGCGGACAAGGTCGATGCAATCCGTGTGGAGATCAAAACGAGGCTTTCTTCGGATTGCGCCACGCTCTTGATGCGTTCGTTGGTATCCTGCTGCAGTTGCTCTAAAGTGATGCGTAAGCCAACAAGCCGCTGTTCGATCCTTGCAAGTTGAATCCGTCGATCTGTCACGATCGATTGTTCGCTTTGCATGGCGGTTTCGTTTTGCGCATGTTCGCGGAACACTGCTTCGTAGGTTTGTTCGATCTGCACGGCTTGCGCCGAAAGTTCGTTGAGCGATTGTTCTGCATTTAGAATGCGATCGTGCGCTTCTGCCAGTCGCAGTTCCGAGGTCGCGCAGTTCTGCTCATGCAAACTCAAAGAGCCAGCCAACTTGGCCTTTCGTTGCAAAGCCGATTCCAAGCGAAGCTCGCAGGTGGTTAACTCTTTGGCTACTTGATGGGCAGCGAGGTCTTTATCGCGAAGCCTATTTTCCGAATCGACGATCGCCGCCTGAGCGTTCGCAACAAGGGCCACGCCTGCCGAAATCGAGTCCTGAAGTTGCTGGATCTCTTCGCGAGCGACTTGCATTTCACTGCGTCGCGACACCAAGCCAAGTCCGGTTTGCAACGAGCCAAGGGTAATGCTGCCATCGCTTTCAACCAATTGGCATTCGGCCGTTACGAAACGAAGTCCCGCGCCTCGAAAATGGCTCAATTCCAGAGCGGTCGTCAGCGTGTCCACAAACCAAGTCGTTCCAAGCAGAAAACGAATCAGCGGTTCGTAGGGATCTGGGAACTGGGTCATTCGATCAGCTCTTCCCAGCACACCTCGAAGCCCATCGAGCTGGATCTTTTCGCCCGAACGACGACTGGAAAGACGGTCCATTCGAATCAGCGTGACCCGGCCGTCGATGGCGTAGTTCCCGTCGTTGATCCAGTCGATGATTTGCCCATTGCTTAAAACGATTGCATCCGAATGAGCACCCAACGCAACATCGATCAAGGGCGCAAGATGCATCTCCGTGGTCAGCAAATCAGCAACCACTCCTTGGACCGTGTCCCAGACATTGGAGATGATCGAATTGGTGGCTTGGCTTGGGTCGCTTTGAGAGTGTCGATTTTCGCGTGCCAGTCTTAATAGTTGCTGCCCTCCGCGACCTGCGCCCGTATATTGTTCCTCAAGCTGCGACAGCACCTTCAAACGTTCTCGAACTCCATGCGACTTGCCTTGCAATGCGATCAATTTCTCTTGAGCGTTCGTCACCGCGAGCCGATTCACCTGAAGCCGATCTTCTGCTTCTTTCTTTTCCGCGTTGACCAGTTCGCTCGACTTCATCGCCTCGCTCAGCTTTTCCTCCGCAGACTTGACGTCCATGGTGAGCTGCTCAAGCTCTTTCGATGCATCAGCCAGCAAGGCCTGATGCTGCACAATCGATTGCTCGAACTGCTCGATGTGCATCCGGTATGCGGTGATCTCGGATCGAGCTGTCGCGGTATCCTCACGTACCTGTGCTTGCTGGTTTTTCGTCTCGTCAAGCTTTTGCTTTAGGCCGTTAAGACTCTCGTGAAGCTGGCTCCAACGCTTTTCGCTTTCGTCAAGATGAACGATCGCCGATTGACGCTCCAGATCAATTGCCGCAAGTTCTTTTTGCTTTTGTTGGATCTCTTCAGTGGACATGGTCGCACGATGCTGAAGCATCTTGATGCGATCTCGAAGGACTTCTTGTTCTGCCGTCAGTTCAGCATGACGTTCTACCGCAGAACTATGGCCGCTAGTTGCCGAGATGCGTTCGCGCTGCGCCTCTAAATACTGATTCTGGACAATTTCTTGAGACGCTTGCAATTGCTGCCATTGACGTTGTTCTTCCGCAGCGTTCCCTTGCAGTGTTTGGTATCGAGTTTGAAGATCGAGCTCTGCGTTCTGCGCCACAGCCAGCGAATGATTTGCGTCTTGCTGCTGCTTGGCAAGTGCAATTCGATCCAGCCATCCAAGTTGCTGTCTCTTGGTTTGCAAAGCTACCGTCATTTCTCGATAGCGGTTGGCGCGAGCGGCTTGCCCCTTGAGCGAAGTCAGGCGTTTTCCAATCTCATCCACGATATCGCTAAGCCGAAGCATGTTTTGGTCAACTCGGACAAGTCGACGTTCTGCTTCGACCTTCTTGGCTTTGAATCGAGAAATGCCAGCCGCTTCCTCAAAAATCCCCCGCCGATCCTTGGCGGAAGCTTGCAACAAGCGATCCACTTTCCCTTGTTCAATCAAGCTATATGCATCAACACCAACTCCGGTTCCACGGAAAAGATCCTTCACGTCCTTAAGACGGCAAGGCTGGCTGTTGATCGCATACTCACCTTCGCCGCTGCGAAATACACGTCGACTTACATGCACTTCGTCCGCGTCGTGGCTAAAAACACGTGTCTTGTTATCAAGAATCAAGATAACTTCAGCGCTGTTGGCGGGTTTGCGACCACCTTCGGCAGAGCCCTTGAAGATGACGTCGGCCATGTCCGCGCCCCGAAGAGCCTTGGCACTTTGGGCCCCAAGTACCCACTTCACGGCATCGACGACGTTCGATTTGCCAGACCCGTTTGGTCCAACCACAACCGTAATACCATCCGGAAAATCGAACCGAGTTCGATCTGCAAAACTCTTGAAGCCTACTAATTCGAGGGCTTTGAGCATGGGAAGTTACCGGAATCTTTTGGGCTGTAAAAAGTGCTGCGTTACGGAGACAAGATTTCTGGACAATCGCATTGACTGCCAACAAAGCGACTAAGGGTTCATCGTGGAGACTTTTTCGTCCAAGCCACTTAAGCTTTTTTCCGGAGGTAGCTCTGCGTCAGAAGACTTTTTGCTGGCTGGCTTGGTCGGCTTGAACCAGGAGACGGGAGAGGTCAGTTTGAACCCCTTCGATTGCGAACGGTCGACGCTGGAGCCGTCCACTTGCACGACTTCTATCTTGGAATCCGTAGAGGATTGGGCAGTCGACAAATCCTTTCGGGTGTATTCGCGCCCCGCAAACGGACGTGGGTTCAATGCAAGTGGCATCGAAAGAGCCTGTCGGGACGAAAGCGTATCCAGGGTATGAACGACGTCGTTGTAGCTTGCCTCAACCGTTCCCATAGCTCGCAAGAGCGACACGACATCACTACCGACAATCGCATGCGTAACAGCGCCATCGGTGTGTCGCTTGGTCAACTTAAGCTGATCGCCCGGTACCGAGCTGATCTTCAAAGACGGTGTTGGGGTCAATTGCTCGCGAAGTGTGATCGCAACGCTGTTGCCAAACAAAACGATCTCTTTCTTCTTTTGGAAAGAAACCGCCAACAAAGGAACAGCGCTAGGTACCTGAACTAGGTGAAACGCTTGTCCCACGGGTTCACCACTCAAGACAAAGTCGTTCGGATTGCGATCGCGAATGGACCAAAATGCGCCAAATCGAAGTTCTGGCTCAGCTTCCTGCAATAGCTCTTCGAGCGCTTCACGCGCCAAAGAGTCTTCATTGACAGACAAACCAATAAGACAAAGCGGTCGGAACGCAGCTTCATATCTTGCGAGCTCCATCAGAACCGGAATGGCTTCGCTTCGATCGAGATACGAAAGGGAATAGGCAGAAAAGAATCGAATCTCGGGATCGGAAGATGCCAGGCCAGAAACGAGAACTTCTTTGGCTGCGTCGTTTCCAATCGCTTCCAGTTCAACCGCCCCACGTTGTGCCGTCTCTCGCTTCATCAGCAGTTTTCGACATCCAGCCACCCTTTCCATTTGCTCTTCATCCGATTCGGCAAACCCAGTCGCAAGAATAACGGATACAAAGTGAGCTGGGTCAAGTTTGTATTTTGGTAAAGATTCTAAAACGATGTGCCAGTCGTTTTTACCTTCGGCAACTAGTTTTTGTTTGTTTGCCTCGCGGAAGAAAAATCTTGAATTGATCGACTTCTCGATCGCTTTGGTGATCACGACGTGTCGATACTCGGGCGTAATCTGCAGGCCTAACCCTTGTTCCTGAATGAGCTTGGCCCCACCAATCAACACTCCTTTTAATGGAGTCGGTGAAGGTTGTTTCGTGTAGCTAGTTGGAAGCATTACGATTTCCCCTTGGGCAATCGCCTTGTCATCGCTGGTGCGCATGTTCCCATCGATATAGGCCATCTCACGAAGACGCGATTCTAGAACGTAGCCTCCCGTTAAGTCCGTAGCCAAACATTCGGTCGAAGTTTCTACGTCCACGTCAAGGATTTCGCCTTTTGCATCGCTCGGATTGGCAAACACCTTCAGCTTGACAAGCGCTGTCCAAGGAGCATCGAGAACCGTTTCTGGGTTGTCAACGTTTCGAATTCTCATGTCGGCCAGCATCAGGTCGCGTTGAACCCCTGGCTTGACGATCCCGCCGGTTCCTGGCAAATCCACGGCAAGAGCATACGCATCATAATGCTTGGCATACATGCCGAGCGCCGCAGCAACTTCACCAACCAATCGTGGACGTTCCGGATCAACAAGAAGATCCTTAAACCTTTTTGTCTCCTTCACGAACTGGTTGTTCTTTTCCTTTTCCTTCGATGTCCATGCCTGACAGCCAATCGAGGCAACAACCGCGAACAGCGATAAAAGAGAACAGATACGAAACATGGAATATCGACTTCCTGCATTAGGTGAACGTTCGGAACTTTCGAAAGCAAATTCAAACTGACTTTCGTGAGATGGGATGCCTAGTGTGGCTTGACGGAATCAAGCAAAGGCGAATTCGAAAATTTACTTTTCGATCCCTGTTCCACAGTGGGAGCCGCCCTCGCAAGTGCCATCGGAATCAGACTCTGTTTGCGAAACCGAAGAAGGCGTCGAGTCAGTAATTGGCGCGTAATGATAGGATGCAGCTCCATCCCGAAGTTGTGCGGTCGGTACATACGGACTCGGTTGGCGAATCCCCAAATCACTTGGCGCGAATGCAACGGGCTGATTGCGACGGAGCAATGCAATTTGTCGGCGAATGTTCGAGAGATCTTCGTGGATGGCTTGAACGGAACGTCCTGATTCCAGCTTGGAACCAGACGTTGCTTCATGAGACACAACCTTCATGGCGATTTCTGCTCGTTCAACAATACTTGCTGTCAAGGCATCACTCATTTGCTGTCGGACTTCAGCAACTGCCAACTGATTGGCAAGCTGCGCGTTTCGCTCCGAGATCTGCTGGATCTTCTCCACAACCGCTTCCCGCTCGAGCATCAATTGTTCGGTCATTTCAAGCCGAGTGCTCAATTCGGTCTTCGCAATCATCAGATCCATCAAAGTCGAAAGAGGGATCGAAACCTTGCTGTTCTGAAGTTGAGATTCCGAAACGATGGCTTGGACCATCGCCGAATCCGAGGAGCCTGAGGAATTCATGACAACTTGGACTGGGGGCGGAGGCGGCGGCGCCATGGGCACAACCTGAATCGGTTCCTCGTCAGCAAAGGATTCCTCATGCGATTCGGACTGTGCGTTTTCTACAGCCGTTTCGGTATCGCAATGAGTTCCTGAAACGGGACCATCTTTCACTTCATAGCATTTGGAGCCCGCACAAATCCGATGACCGCATGCGATCACTTCGGTAACCAAATCGCCAATCGGATTACGATTCAATTGCTCCGAAAACTTCATGGGCATCGCAATTCGAAGCGTGCGTGACAACGGCGTTGAGGCTTGTGTCTCAGCACTCGCTTCATCGCAACAGACCGTTCCATCAGCACAACAGGCTGTTCCATCAGGACAATTTAATGTGAACGTTCCAATAATTTCTTGGTCGGATTGAACCAGCATCACCTGGGGGGCGACTTCTGATTTGACTGGCGACTGGACCACAAAAGGTGCGTTGGACCCCAATTTGTTGGTTTTAGCATCGAGTCGTACATCAAAATTCACCGCGCGGACCAAAGAGAATTGTGGTGTTTTCGAGAGCCATTCACTGACAATCGCGGCAATCCCGGTTCGTGGGGAAGGCTCGTCCTCCGCTCGCAAGTTGGGGGCGAGAACAAACCCGGCAAAAAGGGCTGTCAAAAGGGTCTTGGTTTTTGTCGCTGCATCCATGCTGGCGTCTCCGTAAAAGTCCGTTGACTTGGGTCAGAGGCGGTTTTCACAAGCCATTCCGCCGATCGATCTGAACTTTAACTATTTTCGGAAAAAGATTATAGATCGAAATTTCCCAAGGTATTCATGGGTCGACGGAATGCGGCCTACAAATTCGAACGCACCCAAGCTATCATCGACCTGGGCTAATGCGCCCACCTTTCGAAATGAATATCGAACGAACCGAACGTCTTCCAACCTGTACCCCTATGTCCTCAAGCCCCATTATCCGTACGCCAACGCCCCCGACGGCTCCCAGCGCCAGAACCGTTGCAGTCGTGGACATCGGAGCAACCAGCGTTCGAATGGCTATCGCAGAAATCGATATCCGTGGCTCTTTTCGCATTCTAGAAGAAGTTTCCCAGGCCGTGTCGCTGGGAAAGGATACCTTTACAAGCCAGCGAATTCGCCGCCAGAGCATCGAAGAATGTGCGGTTGTCCTGAAAAGCTACCGACGTCTCATGCAAGAGTTCGGAATTTCAGGGACGGACCACGTTCGAGTCGTCGCAACCAGTGCCGTTCGAGAAGCTAGCAATCGGCTGGCGTTTATCGACCGGATGTATATCGCTACCGGCCTGGAAGTGGAATCGCTGGATGAGGCGGAAGTGAACCGGATCACCTACATGGGTATCCAGCCTCTTCTTCAATCCAATCCAACGCTTGCATCTGTAAAAACTGTTGTGGTGGAAGTAGGAAGCGGCAGCACGGAAGTTCTCGTGGTTCGAGGTGGAAACGTTCTGTTCTCCAATACCTATCGCTTGGGCTCATTGCGGCTCACAGAACAAGTGGATAAGCTCCATACGTCCAATGCCAAGCAACGGGCAATTATTGAAACGCAAATTCATCGACTGGTGCACCAAATTTATGAACACGTGGATTCGGACGTTTCGGTCCAAATGGTGGCTATAGGTGGGGATGTCCGGCTGGCGGCAGCCAACTTGCCTGACGCTCATTTCAACAAGCAAATGTGCGTTGTTCCCGTGGAAAGCCTAGCTGAGTTCGCAAGATCCATCGGAGTTCTCAAAGAGGACGAATTGGTGGCTCGTTTCGGAATTAGCTACGCAGAAGCTGAGACCGTATGGCCCGGCCTGATGAGCTATGTGCTTATGGCCAAGGAATTCCAATGCGATCAAATTCATATTGCAGACACCAATCTACGCGATGGTTTGCTCAGCGATCTCGCTTTGCGTGATTCCTGGACTGCCGAGTTTCGAAATCAAATCATTCGTTCGGCCATCAACCTTGGACGGAAGATGGCTTTCGACGAAACACATGCTCGACACGTCGCTACGCTTTCCCGAAAATTGTTTTCCGACCTAGCAACAGAACACCAACTCGACAATCGCATGGAGCTGATTTTGTACCTAGCGGCTCTGCTTCACGAGATTGGCAGCTTCATCAACGCTCGAAGTCATCACAAGCACGCTATGTACATTATCCGAAATAGCGAACTGTTTGGCTTATCGGTTCGCGACGTGCTTCTGGTGTCGCTGGTCGTGCGATATCACCGCCGGTCATCACCTCAACCAGACCACGAAGGTTACGCAACCCTCGATCGAAATGATCGCGTCGCTGTTGCAAAACTAGCTGCTATCCTGCGGCTAGCCATCGCGCTCGATGAATCTCGTTCGCAACGAATTAGCAACATCGTCAGCAAGCGAGAAGGTGACCGATTGATCATTTCAACCCATGGCATCGAAGACGTTTCGCTCGAACAACTGACCGTGAGACACTCGGGCGACTTGTTCGAAGAGGTCTTTGGAATGAACGTATTGCTTCGAAGCGATACCGCCTGATTTTCTCGTACTCGTGCTCAGCACCTAGGTGCTCGTAATCGATCGATCCGGCCGATACCGATTCCGTTCGCTGGATCAATTGAGTATGAGTACCGTTTCACTGAGTAAGAGTAAGAGTAAATCTTAATCTGAAGCCCATGGATTGAAGCCCTGTGAGCGAAACCCAGCGCTAGAACTTGACACCCATCTCGTCAAGCAAGTGTTTCGCATCGTAGACCCAACCGGTGACCCACAATACGTACCGAACGTCAACACCGATGGATCGGCTGTAGTCTGCGTTCCAAGCAAAGTCATTGATGGTGGCTTCAAAAGTGCGATCGAAATTGACAGCTACCAATTCTCCTTGCGAATTGAACACGGGACTACCTGAATTGCCACCGGTCGTATCCGTGTTATACAAAATAGCTACAGGAACTTGCCCCAGTCTCGGATGAACAAAGGGCCCAAAATCTTTCGCCTGATACTTTTCAATCAAAGCCTGTGGCGAAACATACGGCTCGTTACCCGTCGTTTTTTCCATCACCCCAGCCAAAGTCGAGATTGGCAGTCGGTAAACGGCATCTGCCGGCGAATAACCTCGAACGCGGCCAAAGGTAATTCTTAATGTGGCATTCGCATCCGGGATAAAATCGCTTGGTTGAAACGCTTGCTTTATCTCGACCAGCGACCCATAAAGTTGTCCCAGTCGTCCTTCGCGTTCTTTATCGATGTCGCGTAGCTGCTTGTACGTTGGGTAAAGTTGAACCATCAACTTTAACAAAGGGTCTTCCATCTTCATCAATTGCTCTGGAGTCTTCTTCAAGCATTCGTTGATGAATTCCGGCTTTCCCAATTGAGTTGACTCAAGAAACCGGACTGCAACGCGTTCCGCGGACAGATTGTCTTTGAAGAGAAAACCAAGCCCAGGAACATCATTCGCGGCAGGAATTTTCTGGAGACGTTCCAACATGCCTTGCAACATCTTCGTGTCGGTTTGCTTGTCCCAATCGGAAACATCTAACTTCAACTGCTGAACCGTCAGATCATAGTTTCGCTTCATGTACGGGGTTTCACGCTCTAAATCCTCTTTTTCGCGTTCAGTAGCAGCATCCAACAAGGTGAAAGCGAACGATAAAGCTCGGCAAGCGTTCTTCAGTTCCTTCAAATGAATCTCGACAGGTGCCTTCTCCGTCATCTCCAAGTACACGGACTCGATGTCCTTCAACAAGGTTCCGGACATGGCTTGACGCTTATCATCCGCGGCGATGAATGCTTGCAGCATCGCCTCGCTGGCTTCCCGCATAGCGACCATTCCGGTGCGTTTTAACCCGAGCAATTGTCCACGGGATCGTTTCTCTACGTTTGCAAGGGATTTGGTGCGAGAGGCGTGTTTAATGGCAACCTCTCGGTTGCTTGCCCCGGCTTTCTCCATCTCACTGATTTGCCATGCATAAAGCTCGACGATCGCTGGCAATCTAACACTTTCTTCAAAGCGAAAAAAGCTGGCCGTCTTCTGACGAACGGTTCTTCCTGGATACCCCAGAATGAAAACAAAATCTTCCTCATTCGCACCTACGCTCGACACCTGAATCGGCCGCTTGGGATGAAAGGGAATATTATCCGGAGAGTATTCTGCTGCACTTCCATCAGGAGCCGTGTAGGCTCGCATAAAAGAGAAATCACCCGTATGCCTTGGCCATTCCCAGTTATCTGCTTCCCCACCAAATGCTCCGATGGAAATCGGTGGCGCGAATACCAACCTGACATCCTTCAGGTAGGTATAAAGAAATAGCACATAGGTCTTGCCCGCAAACATCTCTGCCACTTCGGCTCGCAACCCCTTGTTTTTGGTTTCCGCGGCTTGCTCCAATTCTTTGCGTCGCTTTTCGATCGCTTTCGTTCGATCCAAAAAAGTCATACCTTCACTTACCACAGAAAGAACTTGGTCCGAAACATCGGCGTAACTTTCTGTAATGCGCACTGTGAAGCCGACGGCTCGTACCTCGTCTTGCTTGGTTTTGGCAATAAAGCCATTCGCTAAAAGATCGTTGGTTGGTGTACTTGCCTTTTGAATCGCATCAAAAGCACAATGGTGATTGGTGATGATTAGCCCGTCGCTAGAAACAAACGAACCGGTACAACCATTGACCCGGCAAATGCCATCCAGCAGACTGACGCCTTCGGAATTGAAGAGCTCTTCAGGGCTCAATTGAAGCCCTTTCTCTTGCAAATTCAATCGGTTGAGTTCGCTGATCGGGAACATCCCTTCGTCAGCAATGCCGATTGACCGAAAACAAGACGATCCAAGTACAACTACGAAGGCAAAACAAAGGAGTGATTTCATAAAAATAGTTCTCGCGATAATCGACTTAGTCTGGCTGGTTCATTCCCAATTGCTTCATTTTTCGATAAAGATTGGAACGCTGCAGCCCCATCTTTTCGGCAGCCTGGGTAACATTGCGGCTACATGCCTTGATTTGTTCTTCAATGTAACGAATCTGGAAGTCCGACGTTGCATCCCCTAACGTCTTGTCCAAATCGATAGCGTTTGCATTTTCCGAAGTAGCGCGTGGGGAGCGGACAAAATCCAGCTGCGTGTCATCGATGGTCTCGCCGGTGGTTAGGTACGCAACACGTTCAACGATATTTCGGAGTTCACGCACGTTCCCAGGCCAATCATGAGTAACGAGCCGGCGTTTGGCAGAAGCGGTCCAAGCTGGTTTGGCTCGTCCAATCTTGGTACAGAACATGGTCAGAAAAAAGTCGGCAAGCTCCAAAACATCCTCGCCTCGATTCCTCAATGGGGGCAAATTCATGGTGACAACGGTCAATCGAAAGTAAAGGTCTTCTCGAAAACGTTTCTTCTGTACCAGTTCCACCAAGTTCTGATTGGTTGCAGCAATTACCCGGACATTAACAGGAATAGGGGACGAACCACCAACACGCACAACTACCTTTTCTTCCAAAACCCGAAGCAATTTCGCTTGCCCAGCAAGACTCATGTCCCCTATCTCGTCCAAGAATAGCGTTCCGCCAGATGCAAGCTCGAATTTTCCATTTCGCGTTTCATGCGCGTCGGTAAAAGCACCTTTCTCGTGACCGAACAGTTCACTTTCAAGCAACGTTTCGGTAATGGCAGCACAGTTCACCGCGATAAAAGGCTCGAAACGCCGTTTGCTTTGGTAGTGAATTTGTCGCGAAACCACTTCCTTGCCCGTTCCGTTTTCCCCAAGAAGAAGGACCGCTAGATCGGTATCGCCAACTCGAGTGATGGTCGATTTCAGATTCTGCATCTCCGGTGAATTTCCAATGAGCAGAACCTGCTGCTGAGCATCCCGAGTCAGTCGATCCCGAACTTGCACCAATCGCTGCATCTGCTGGGTGTTTGCGAGTGCAGCAGACGCATGCCTTGCAAGTTCAATCAGATCCTGCTCGTCTTGAGCGTCGAACCGACCATCCGCATGGTTGATCACCTCAAAAACTCCCATCGGCTTGCTCTTGGAGTCCATAAGCGGGACTGCCAAAAGCGAATCCGTGCGATAACCACTGCTGGAATCGACTCGACGGTCAACTTCGTCATGAGGGTCAGAACGATCCCAACGTCGTGGTTGCAGACTCTTGAGCACCGCACCAGCAAGCCCTTTGTCGTCTGCAATTCGAAGCGGCTTCCCCTCCATCCCCAAGGCTGGGTGCCCGACCAGTTCGCGAGCTGATTTGTCCCAAAGGAAAATACTCGCCCGGTCGCTTCGCAATAAACGTGTAGCGGCTTGAGCAATATCCTGTAGCAATCGGTCAAGATCTTGGTGCGAATGCCAATCCGCCGCAACATTCAAGATTTGATTGAGCCGAATCACATCGCGTGACTTCTGTTGCTGGCGATGCCACGCGTCGATAGCCAAGGCGAATAAGGTCAGTTGTTCCGAGATTTTGTCCGAATTCGAATCGCTCAAAACGGGCTGAATGCACAGCACTAAATCCTTGTTGGTCAGCGATGCGATCGGCAGATAGGTCCAGAGAGACGAACGAACCACCGACCGAGAATCCAAACACTCGCTGGCAACGTTCCAGTCGGGTGGCTCCGCAGACACATTGCCTAGCTGAAGAGTCCGCTTCCATACTCCTTTGGAGGCGACCATTAAAATTACGCCAGTTACGTTCCACGAGTTCATCGCGGATTCAAGGGGTTCTTTGAGAAGCTGCTCAATCGAACGAGCCCGCTCGATCGATTGAAACAACTGTTGGACCAACGGCGTTAGCAGACTCATTCACTATCCAAATCAGGTTTTGGCTCGGTCAAAAAGAAGCTAAGCACAGCGCCCATCAAAGCGTATCCACCTGCCACGTAGGCGCCAACCAACGCGATGTTTGCGGGATTGGGTGGCTTTGCATCCGAGAATGTTAGGGTTAACCAGGCAGCAAACGTCCCGATCACGCGACCGCCGATGTTGGCCGCAAAGCTCTCACCAGTGCCTCGCAAGTGGACCGGGAAAACAAGCGGAATGTAGTTCCCCCAGAAACTAAACTGAGCAACCGTCAGCAACCCCGCAAGAAAAATACCCCATTGAAGCATGGACAAAGAGTCGGTTTTCAAGTTGTTCGAAATCCACCAAAAGAGAACCGGAACAAAGATCAACGACGGCCAATTAAACAGCCGGAATAGGTTTCGCCGCGAGATCGCAAACAGTGCT
>CAITIF010000515.1 GCA_903892365.1 uncultured Pirellula sp.
CCTCGGGTAACTTCTTTTGGAAGATCAAGGCTCCCATCGAGCCGTCCAACAGAAGCACTCGCTGCTCCATGAGTTCTCGTAAAAGACCTTCTGTATCCGATTGTGCCCGCGTCAACATTCCTGGTTCCTATTCGATCCATTCCAATCGGCCGTTTCAGCCGAAACAATTGAACTTCCGTAACCGCCGCGATTGGCCCTGAGGCGATTGCTTGTTCAATGCAATCACCAAAGGGTTGTTATTTTCTACGGCACTGGAAGAAGCCTAAGACGACCATTCTACTAGCCTTCTGATTTCCTCAAAGGATAGAACAGCACTAACGAAGCGTTTGTAACCGATTCCCTAAGGATTTCACTGTTTAACGGGTGTGGATGGGGACGAAAGGACCATCGATCCTTCAATATTGCCACCCTTTTGGACCGACTCGTGGACCAAGACTCCGAACTGCGATCGAACTTGCTGCCATGGTGGAATATCCTTGGGGGCAAGGCCGCACACAACCACTTTGGTTAGAAGCATCGACGGCCAGTCTACCAAACGATACTCGCGATTCTCTTGTTCGGGAATTCGAGACCAACTTCTTTCTAGCCATGAGCCCAAGAAAGCGGCTTGCCTTGTCGAGAAAGCCTCCGAGCCACCTTTTGATCTCGTCATCGCGTCGTTCCAAAGGGAGGAACCATTTGGATTCTTGGCTTTGGCAGAACTGACAAGCCCTTTGAACCATGAACTGTTGGTTGCAAGATAAAGATACTTGTCATCCACAGCAGCACAGCACAAAACTTGATGCTCCCCTTTGGTAAGCGAAACAAACAAGGATTCATCGTTATTAGCTGTCCAGCACTGAAAAGGTCCTATCTGCTCGAAACGCACTTCTTCATCGTCTTTGAAAATCGCTTTGACGGCTTTCGCAGCACCCACCGGGTCTTGCAAGGCACAAGCGATCACTTTTTCACGAGTCAGCTTGCTTGGTTGGGCATCGTCTGGGCGTGTCGCCGCAAACTGCATCATCAATGGACCTGACTTGTAAATCAGTTCTTTTCGGACATCGATTTTCGGTCCATCAGGATCCGTCAGAATACTGTCGAGAAGATCACCGAAATTTCCAGGCGTATCTTCGTCGATCATTTTGTCGACGGTATAGTTCACGCCTTGAAACCAAGGCTTCATGTCGATGTACGAGGAGGAGACAAAATCCATGGAATCGATCGACAAATTCGGTAGCGAAGGCATTGGCCCTGTCTTGTAACTCAATAATGCAAGGCCGTTGGATGGAGGCTGAGCGATTGAGGTGCTATACCGAAGGCTCCATTGAGCTGCGTTACCATCCGTTCGACTTAAAACGCCTTGGACATCGTTGAGACCTGGCATGCCGAACATGTCGGCGGAGCGAAGAAGTTTGACATCGCCTTTGGTCGCGTATGCCTTCATCAATTCCCATGGCGACAACCAAAACTGGAGTCCGCCTGGAACTGCATTTTTTAAAAGTGAATCAACGGCCTGTTTGCCGCCGCTCTTTGTAGAGCTCATGCCACCTGTCGACAACCATTCTTGAATTGCCGCAGTCGATGATGAAACGCAACACCATTGCGACCCAATGGCGACGCAAACTGAAGGTTTGTCTTTGACGGAACTGTTCATCACCATCAACGTGGTGGATTTACCAATTTTCGAGACAGTGAACTTTTGCGTGCCACCATGCACTTGCAAGATTTTTTGAATGAAAGGATGCTGCTGAGCGTTCGGGCCTAGTTTCGCTAGGAATGCGACCGCCAGTTCCGCTTCGTTCCTGGAAAACACTGCAACCGCGCCAGGCGTCTGAAGCGACGCAAGATCCGACCAATTAATCCCTAACCAAGGCGCTGGATTCAATAACGAGCCAACGCCCAACGCTGCTTGCTTGGCCGCAACGTCATTCCATAACTTGGACGTGAATCCCTTCCCAAAATCAGATGTTTCAATGGACTTGTAGGTGGTTGAAACGGTGGGGGTTGTGACCACAAAATGGGTCGCTGCAGGAAGCACCTGGGCCAGATTGATTTGATCCAAGGATTCCGCTTGGACCTTAAGATCACTAACCACTGCCAAGG
>CAITIF010000516.1 GCA_903892365.1 uncultured Pirellula sp.
GAACGATCGTTCTTTTTGGCTTGGTTTCGTTCTGGGCGTTTCGCGAGTTCATTACGATGACGCCGACGCGTCGCGGTGATCACCGAGCTTTGTTCTGGAGCTTAGTTGTTTTTACTCCGCTTCAATACGTTTTGATTTGGCTGTCCGAATCGGGGCTTCAAGATCGCAACGGGAACTTGATTGATTTCTATGCGATCTACAGCATCATGATCCCGGTGTATGCTTCCCTGTTTATTCCTGCGCGGATTGCCATGGCGGGGGATCATAAACGATTTTTGGAACGATCGGCTCAAATACAAGCAGGATTGTTGATTTGCGTTTACTGTTTGTCCTTTGCGCCTGCTTTGTTGGATTTGAAATTGAAGCTGGAGAACGGCGCGCCATGGAATGGTAGTAACGCGGGCTTGTTGTTCTTCTTCGTCTTGATGTCGCAAATATCCGACGTGTTTCAATGGGCTTGGAGCCGCATTGGAAGCAAGCGAGTCATTGCTAAAGATGTCAGCAGCTCCAGAACCTGGGATGGCTTCGTGGTTGGCTCGTTATCTACCGGGATTGTGGGCGCATTGCTGTATTGGGTGACTCCGTTCTCTCCATGGGTTGCAGCTTTCATGAGTATCGTCGTGGCGGGGATGGGTTTCGCAGGCGGAATGACGATGAGTGCCATTAAGCGAGATCGGGGAGTTCACGATTATGGAACTCTGGTGATGGGGCATGCGGGCGTTTTGGATCGAATCGATACGCTGTGTTTTTCTGCCCCGATTTTTTATCACTTGACGCGATTCTTCTTCACGTAAAGAGCCTCGCTTACAGTCGGCCCAAGCGATCTAGCGCTTCATCCGCCCAGGGGCTTTGCGGAGATAGTTGCAAGAACCGAATCCAGTGTTTGGCCGCGTCCTGTTCGGAACCGTTTTCATCCAAGCATCTTGCAAGATGGTAATGAACATCCGGATAATGATCGTCGCGAGCGAGCGCACCTTGAAAAGCTGCGATGGCCAGCTCGTTCTGGCCGGTTTCTGCCAAAACGCATCCGAGATTGACACGTGCTTCAATAAAGTCTTCGTCCAATTCAAGAGCGCAGTAATACCGCTCGCGAGCGCCCGAGCAGTCACCGCTACGATAAAGCACTTCAGCCAGTTGGAAACAGACTTCCGATGTCATTCCAAATCGGGCGAGAATAACTCGGTACCATTCGATAGCTTGTTCCAAGTGCCCTGAGTCTTCGAACTCTTCGGCCATCTGAAGCAAATGATCTTTCGACAGGAGCGAGGCATCGACCATCCCAGCGTCGTCGATAGTCTTCCCGGAAGCCATGATTCCAAATGGGACAATAGAGGGTTGGTCTTCTTGGTTTGTTTGATCTAAATCGAAGTCCAGATGAAGCTGTCCGCTGGCGCTGATCAAACAACCTTCTTGCCGAAGTAGCAATCGTCTACCGTCAATAACCAGATCCAGTTCCGTGAGCGATCTATTTTCGACTTTGGAACCAAATTCGGTCAATTGCCTTTTGATGTCTGCGGGGTTTGCGCCGCGAGCAATCCATTCCGATAACTGTTTTGCATTTTGGACTTCGACAAAATCAAAATAAGGAAGCCGATGCGCCACTTTGGAGGACTTCAAAAGTCCCATTCGAAACCAGCGTCGAATGTTTCGCACGGGTGTCTTGATCAAGCCTGCCAGCATGGCTGGCGTGTACAACTGGCTTCCTTGAGAATCATCAACCACACCCAGCATGGACCACAACTCATGTTCGTGGATCAAGGTGGTTCGGCCTTCCCGAAGCCCAGAACGTATCGACTCGCTTAACAAGCTAGACAGATCTTCAGCCGGTAGCTGTTCAGCGCCAATGATGACCATATTGACTTCGCCATCGGGTCGCTCCATGGGAAAGCCACCTTGGTTGCGAACCAATTGCATTGTCTCTTTGCGAGAGAGCGCACCAAGTTTACCAACGAAAACGACTCGTTTGCCATGGAAAATAAGGCTTGAATCTAACGCGGGTCCGTTCATGACTGCCCGTTGGGTTCATTGGCGTTCAAATTCCAGCCAGGCATCCGTGCTAGGACATTCTGCTTGGTCATGTTGAATTGAAGTGGCGTAATCGTAATGAAGCCCGCAGCCAAAGCGTTCAAGTCTGTTTCATGGTCGGTAGGCTTCGGTGGTGGATCATTGGTCGACCAATAGTAGTTTCGTCCTTTAGGATCTTGGCGTTTGATGTAGTGATCGCCATACCGCTCGACCCCCATCGGCACACAGTGGACTTCGGGTGATTTGCCGGCACGGAAGGCCAATGTTGCTGCGGTGGGTATGTTGATGTTGAAGAGCTCCGCTTCCGAGTGCGACTGAGCCACGATCTGACGGATCAGTCGAACAGCCAGTTCTGCAGCGGCATCAAAGTCAGCGTGGGGGTCATGTTCCAGCGAGACGGCGATACTTGGGATGCGAAAGAAAGCACCTTCGATGGCGGCAGCAACAGTTCCTGAGTAAAGGACGTTGATTCCTGCGTTCAAGCCGCCATTGATTCCGCTTACGATAAGATCGATGGGTTGGGGGGTAAGTTCAGAGATCCCTAGTTTTACGCAGTCTGCCGGAGAGCCTTCCACGGCCCATCCGTGAAAGGAATCCCCTTCGTAGATCTCTTTGCATGTTAGAGGTGTCAAGTAAGTGATCGAATGTCCGACCCCGCTTTGCTCTGTCGCAGGAGCGACAACAAGCACATTGCCAAGCTGGCACAGTGCCTTGCGCATGGCGCGAAGACCCGGCGCATAAATTCCATCATCGTTTGCAAGTAAGATATTCAATTCGTGGCTGCCTGTAATGCGGGGGGCGTTATCGGATCAAGAGCAAGATTGGAAAGGATGATCAGTTCCGTTGCAAGCCTGACTCGAGAAGTCGCTGGATTTCGATCCATGTTCGATCGATGGCACCTTTGTGCTTTTGGCAGGTTTCCCGTGACTTGAGTGCGAGCTGCTGCCGAAGGGGCGCGTCTTGGATGAGGGATTCGACCCAGGGGAACAATTCCTCCTGTGTTTGAAGCTGCTGGCAGGCACGATCGTCCAAAAGGAGCTTGACAATGTCGGCAAAATTTTTGGTATTGGGGCCAAAGCACGTAGCCACTCCATATGCGCACGGCTCGATCATGTTTTGGCCTCCTCGGTCTCCAAAGC
>CAITIF010000517.1 GCA_903892365.1 uncultured Pirellula sp.
CGGTCCACCAGCATGGTGTCGGGGGCGTGAAGCAGATCCAGGTTGCTATCCAGTTCTTTCAGGTTAAGAACTGGACGGTCCAGTTGCATCCCCATCATTCCGACCGTTCGGAAAGATCCATCGGGAGGAGCTTGCAGGCACCCTTGGTTACGAACGGGATTTTGCCAACGTTGCAACATGATGAAAAACGGATCCACACTTTCGACGTCAGGATGAGTCGCAATCTTGTTCATCCAAAAGCGTTCAAACATGCGTGGTTCGTAAAGGTGCACGTAGTCGGGCGAACGCATGACCAATTGCCCTTTGAGCTTGCTGTACACGATGGTCGCGGTATTTCCAACAGCCCCTCGAAAGCCAAGCTGCATAAAGATCAGCAAAAGTGCGAATGCGACCCCGTAACACTGACAATTGCCCTCGTGGGCTGGCTTATCAGATTCAGGAGCGAGATTGGAGTACGGCGAAAAACCAGCATCAACCACCAAGTTAACTATTGTTCGTGGCTTGAGAATCTTGGTAAAACCGCGACAATCATAACACGAAAGCGAATTGCGTAGGTAGCGAATGAAGTTTCTTTTTGCGCGACACACGTGCTGTGCGGATTCGCAACTTGAACTTTGTAGTGGACGGAATCTTTAACTCAGACCAGGACAGAACATTGGCTTCTCCTTCCCGAAGTGGCGTATTCACCCATGGCGCCGACGACCGTCTAGCCCGATTTAGCGAAAGCATTTCGTTCGACTATCGATTGTACCAACAGGACATTCGAGGTTCGAAGGCCCATGCCAAGATGCTTTGCCAGCAGGGGCTGATCAGCTCGGACGAACTTGAGTCGATCGAACGAGAGTTGACCGAGATCGGTGGACTCTTGGATCGTGGCGAGATGCCGTTCCGAATCGAGCTCGAAGACATCCATATGCATATCGAGCAAGAGCTGATCGATCGATTGGGAGACGTCGGCCGAAAGCTGCATACAGCGCGTTCGCGAAACGATCAAATTTCTACCGATTTGCGTCTTTGGGTTCGGGACCATCTGGACATCTTGGATGCTTTGTTGCAACGATTGCAAGTGGCCTTCCTGTCGCGATGCCAGAAAGATCACGATGTCATCGTCCCCGCTTACACGCACATGCAACGGGCTCAGCCTGTTTTAGCCGCTCATTATTGGTTAGCGTACATCGAAAAGTTTTCTCGCGACCGAAGCCGAATCGTAGACTGCCGAAAGCGTGTCAACGAATGCCCGCTGGGTGGAGCCGCAGTGGCAGGTACGAGCCTTCCGATTGATCGGGCGTATTCTGCAAACCTGCTTGGTTTTGAGCGAGTGGCAGCGAATAGCATTGACATCAGCAGCGACCGCGACTTTGTGGTCGAAGCGGTGTTTGTGTTGACGATGATTGCAGAGCATCTGAGCGGCTGGGCCGAAGAGTGGATACTCTGGTCGACCACAGAGTTCGGCTTCATCAAGTTGCCGCATGCATTCTGCACGGGCAGCTCGATTATGCCTCAAAAAGTGAATCCCGACACACTGGAACTTACGCGAGGCAAGTCGGCTCGGGTGGTCGGTAATCTGCAAACGTTGTTGGTGCTGATCAAAGGGCTGCCGCTCGCGTATAACCGGGACCTTCAAGAGGACAAGCCACCACTTTTTGATTCCTTTGATACCGTTTTAGCTTGTCTGGAGCTAGCGATTCCTATCGTGGAGCAAGCTCAGTTGCAACCCGACGTGATTTCCGCAAGGCTCGACCAAGGGTATCTTGACGCAACCGCCTTAATGGAAGTTTTGATTGGACGCGGAATGCCGCAACGAACAGCCCATCATAAAGTTGGTGAACTGGTGGCGATCGCAAAAGGACGAGCTGTTCCGCTGTCAAACTTGAGCGATGCTGAATTGAAATCGGTCGATGAGTCTTTCGACGGTTCACTTCGTGAGCAGCTTGGGGTAAAAGGGGCTGTCGCTGGCTACCGGTCCTACGGGTCGAGCAGTCCGGAGCGCGTTGCGGAACAAGTCAAGCGATGGCAAGCTTCACTTGCGGTTCAATCATGACAATCTATTATTCGAAAGGCAGCCAGGCATCCGTGCTGGGTATGGAGGATTACGTCGAAGCGATCTCGACCACGCTTCAGCAGCGTCCCTCCGTCAAAAAGGTGCTGGCTGTTCCACCGGACCATACTCGATTGGATTCGCAAGCAGGGCCGATTATGCATGCCGTTCTCCAGGTGCTTGGGGATCGGTTAACCGACGTGATGCCTGCCTTGGGAACTCATTCTGCTATGACCGAGGAAGAGCTCACTAAGATTTTTGGTGACTTCCCGAGAGACTTGATTCGGGTTCATCGCTACCGAACCGAGGTGGATACGCTGGGGTACGTCGACTCCGATTTTGTCCGAACTGTAACGGAGGGCGTTTACGATCGCCCATGGCCTGCTCAAGTCAATCAAATGATTTCTCGTGGCGACCACGACTTGATATTATCCGTGGGGCAGGTGGTGCCCCATGAAGTGATCGGGATGGCCAACTACAACAAAAATATCTTTGTGGGTACAGGCGGAAGCGATGGGATTGATGGCAGCCATTATCTAAGCGCCTTGTACGGCATGGAAAGAGTGATGGGGCGATGCGATACTCCGCTGCGACGTATCTTGAATCGCGCTTCGGATCTCTTTTTGACTCATCGTCCAGTGGTATACGTGCTGACCGTTGTTGAGTCGACGCCGGATCAGGGACCTGTGGTACGTGGTTTGTATGTTGGGGATGATCATTCGGTGTTTGACGAAGCGGGTGCACTTGCGGCCAAAGTGAATTGCTTTCGGTTGCCAGAAGCCCCGAAGAAAATGGTTGTCTGGATGGACCCTAGTAAGTACAAAAAGACTTGGGTTGCCAACAAAGCAATTTATCGGACTCGAATGGCGATCGCGGATGGTGGAACTTTGGTGGTGATTGCTCCTGGCGTCGAGAAGTTTGGCGAGCATGCCGATGTGGATGCGTTGATCCGTCGCTATGGTTATCGAACCACACCGGAAGTCATTGACATGGTAGCCAAGAACTCGGATCTCGCTGGCAATCTTTCGGTAGCAGCACACTTGATTCATGGTTCCACGGAGAATCGCTTTCAAGTGCAGTATTGTCCTGGCAAACTGACCCCGGCCGAAATCGCTTCTGTGAACTATAGTTTTGGCGACTACCAATCTGCCTTGTCGGAATACCGCGTTGAAGGGATCCAGGATGGCTGGAACACAAGTCGAACTGGCGAGGCTTTTTACTTTATTCGGAATCCTGGGTTGGGGCTGTGGATGCACCAAGACCATCCGCATGCCTTTTGATGTTTGGCAAAGTTCCGTACGTCTTTGAAAACCCAGATTGTCTTTAGAATTTTGCTCGCTTGCGTCCATGCAAATAAGGTGAAGCCTTGATGATTGAAGCCAAGAATACTCAGCGAGCAGTCGTCCGGATCGGCTACGACGGTCGTGTCCATAAGCTATTTCAAGGTCCGAAAGCGAGGGAGCGTTTTCAGAACGAGTGTCGTGTTTTGGTGTATCTGGAGAATCGCAAATGTCCGTTCGTTCCAAGATTGCTTTCGGCAGATACGGAAACATTGGAGATCGTGACTAGTAACTGTGGCACTCGGGTTGAACGGTTGGGTGACGAGAAGATTAAGTCGATTTTTGGAGATCTCGAAAGCTATGGAGTTCGGCACGACGATGCGTTTCTTCGCAACATCACGTACCGAGCTTCCGATGGTCGATTTTGCGTGATCGATTTTGAGTTTTCGACGATCTTGGATCAGCAAGAACAGGATCTTCTGGACAATGGCGATACACCCTCTACCAGTTTTCCGGCGGCCCCCCCTGAAGGTCTGTTGCCCAACTTGCCGATCGATGTGAGTTGGTCTGCGATGTCTCATCCTGGTCGGTTTCGCCCCAACAACGAAGATCGCTTTTTAGCGATGCTATTCGATCAAATTGGGGTGCGTTATCTAGGAAAGGATGGTAATTCGACAACTCAGGCGGCAGACATGCTCTTTGCGGTGGCAGATGGGATGGGTGGAGAGCGATCTGGGGAGCTTGCGGGCAAGATCGCGCTCGATAACATCACCAAGTTCCTACCTCGAGCGTTTTTGTTGACTCATGAACATCTCGTGGAATCCGCCCCCTTGATCTTGAACAGAATGTTCAAGGCGATTCACGACGAATTGATGATGCTGGGCAAATGGGATCAAAATTGTACCAACATGGGCGCGACATTAACGCTTGTATGGATCCATCGACGAACGGTTATTTTTGGTCATATTGGGGACACAAGGCTTTATCATTTCCGGAAGCGGCAGCAGTCATCGGAACCATCTGCGTCCGCGATGGAGATGGTTCAAATCACCGAGGACCATACGTATGTGGCTTGGCTCAGACGCAATGGAAAGCTGAACGAGCGAGAGGGGCGATCCCATCCAAGACGCAATGTTTTGTCGAAATCCCTGGGTGCCGGGAACCAGTTTGTGGAACCTCAATGCGGTACGTTTTCGATCGAA
>CAITIF010000518.1 GCA_903892365.1 uncultured Pirellula sp.
CGCCGGTTTGACCATTCACTAGAACGCGGTAGGGTTTGTCACGATATTGGTAGACCATAATCCATATGGGTAACAACAGCGGCACACTGTGCATGTTTTGGATTCGGACGTTAACTCGCAAATTGCGAACGGTGCCCGGGATCGTTTGCTGTGATTTCCCCGCCTCGTAGGATTCGACCAGGGCAGCGGCATTCATTCGTGCGTCACGACGCGGAACGCGAAATTCTTCGACAATGACATTGTCCAGGTCCAAGGTCTCAGGTGCAACACTTTGGTTAAGGTCAAAAGGTGCGATCTCTCGAACTTCTTGCGGTGTCAATGTACCGCTAGCACCGACCAACACACCTTCGTACTGACCAGTATTAGTGCCCGCCAGGGGACGCCAATTTCCTCGAGCGCCCATGGGTACGGACGAACTGTCTGCCGTCCATGCCGTTTCCGTCGTTGCCGAAAAAACCCAAAAGGGGACAAATACCTGTGTAACCGTGCTGATCACGGAACTCTGCGAAGCATCCCCGGGTTTCCAGAAGCCTTGCGATAACCATTCTCGCAGGAGGGATTCCACCTGAGAATGTGGAATTTGAAACGGCACGACGCCAGTGGGCTTGAGCGTTCGGGCGTTGGGACGCGACGTCATTTTAGCACTGCCGCAAAAAGGGCATCGCAACGATTTTGCCGACGCATCGTAGCTCATCGATGCGCCGCATTGGTCACAGCGAAAGCTCATCGCGCTGGCTTGCTGCTTCGTTTTACTCACGTTGACGTCGGTGCCTAGTCCCGTCGAATCGACCCCGGTTGGATTTTCGGTTCCGCAGTTGCTACAGAAAAGGTCCTCCAGATCCAAGTAAGATCTGCAGATCGTGCATCGATCTTCAGAAATCATCAGTTTCCCCCCGGATGATTGAGAACAATGACTAACCCGATCGCGATCAAGATCAGCATTGCGACGGCAAGAACCACCGCGGTGATTCGAGCCTTCGACCAGGGTTTTTCGCCATAGACCTTTCCCGTTTGACCATTCACCAGAAAACGAAAGACCCGGTTGTTGTAGCGATAACTGAGCACATGCACAGGCAGAAGGATCAAGTCCGATCCGCCCACTTCCAGTTCGGTTTGAACCCGCAACCCCGATTGAGTATCGCCAGGCAAAAACTGCCCTATTGCAGCTAGTTCTCGCTGTCGAAACTCTTCTTGCGTCATTTGCTGCGCTGTTTGTTGATCGATAGAGTATTCTTCGGACATCCAACCAGCCAAATACATAGGGCGGTAGCGAACTAATGTGGTCAATCGATAGGGTTGAATCGCCAACGCTTCTTTCTGAGGCAGCCCTTTGGATGCGGACACCATGTATCCGGAATAGTACTTTCGATAAATTCCCGAAAGTGGCCACCATTCCGTTTCCTGTACGGTGCGGGTCATGGTCTTGGTTTTTCCATCCGAATCCTTGACAGTGTATGTTTCAGTCCGATACCAGTACTCGCCGATCTGAGCCGACCATTGACTGATGGCTTTCATGGAAAAGTGCCAAAAGGGAATGTAGACTCCGTGTTGCTTGTCTGTTAGGGCTTTGCGAGTTAGATCTCCCGGCCGAAAGAAGCTATTCTTCCCGATCCATTCAAAAAATAGCTCCTGGGCTCGTTC
>CAITIF010000519.1 GCA_903892365.1 uncultured Pirellula sp.
GCAAAAAAAATGCTCCCGGAAGTGAACGAGTCCCAGGGGGGCTGAGGACCTTAGCTACTGTTCCGGGAGCAATGTTTTGAAGCGGGCAAGTGGCAACATCCGTTCGCACTGCCCGCAAAAATCTGCCTTGTCTTCACTGGGCGACACCACGTCCGTGCGATGTTGCCGCAATGCGATTGAGTTGAAGTAATCGCTTCAATCCGATGCAGCAGATCAAGTGATCGATTGCATGCCAGTAAGATAGGCTTAGGTCTTAGTTCGGGTCAACGCCGATTCTGGATTTTTTTGTAAGGAGTTCTCAAGCAGGTTGAAAATCCTGGAACTCGCTTTGTAAATTTGGATGTTGTCGAGTGCGAGCGAAGATGCAATTGAACCATGACGAAGTCAAATTCAAATGCTGTCAATTCGCGAAAGGATGATTCTGGCTTGCCATGGGTACCGATTGCATCGTATAACGTAAATCGCGGATGTTTGGCACGACGAATGCATTGATCGTTAGGTTAGTTGCAATCGTTTGAATTGCAGCAAAGCGTTGCACACGTGCTAGTCAGCAAATTCGATTTGAGCATTGCTGTTTGGCCATTCATAACACAAGGAAGGGGATAGGAATCGTTGTTGTTTGCGGATGAACTGTCCGATACCCAGGTACGCTTTCGCTCGAAAGCAGCTTCTTCGCAAAGTCGCTACGCCTGTGGATTATCCTTCGGCTTTATCTGTGACATGGACTGCGATAGGTAAGGGATCGAGCTTGAGAAGGAATTCTCGACTTGTCAGCAGGGTAGCAGTCCATGTAATCATTGATCAATCGATCAAGGCGACGTTCCGATCACAAAGGGAGAAGAAGTCTGATGCAAATTTCTGGTAACTTTTCGGTTTCAGGTGTTGATTCGACTCGAGCTGCTGCGCGTTCCAACGCACCAACTCAAGCGGAACCCTCGTCACCCGCAATAACCTCTCCGGTGGACCAATTGGATTTATCTCCTGAAGCGCTCAGCATTGGCCAGTCCCAATCTTCCAGTGAAGTATTTCGTGCAGACAAGGTAGCAAGCTTACGAGAAGCGATCGCTCAGGGAAATTACGATACCGACGAGAAGCTTTCGGCCGCACTGGATTCGCTTTTGGAAAAGCTCGGCTAACGTAGAACGGCGTGATCTTTCACTGTTGCTACAGGTCTCGAACCGAAAGTTCCTTTCGGTTTTAGCCGGAGCGGATCGATCGGTCCGCTTCGCATCGCATCAAGGCCTACGGGAACGATCTTCTAGGCAACTTTCCTTGGTCCCATCGCGAACCGATTTCTGACCCTGGATCAAATTGCTCTCCGAGCTGTTTCTTGTACATTCTCTGTCTGTTTCAACCGCACAATACGCGGTACACACGGAAAAGCAACCGAGGTTTCAGGCGTCCTGAATTCCTTGTGTTCGGTGTGTTCCGTAGTCCAAAAATCCGTTGCTTCTTGAATTGCTGGGATCGGATTGTTACCACGGAATACACGGAACACACGGAAAAGCAGCCGAGGTTTCAGGCGTCTTGAATTCCCTGTGTTCGGTGTGTTCCGTGGTCCAAAAATCCGTTGCTTCTTGAATCGCTGGGGTCGGATTGTTACCACGGAATACACGGAACACACGGAAAAGAAGCCGAGGTTTCCGGCGTCCTGATTTCCGCGTGTTCCGTGGTTCCAAATCCGGTTCGTTCCTGGGCCTTTGGTTTTAGTTATCCGTGATGGTTTTGCGCCCCGAGATGCAGTGATCGTTCTTGCACTCCGCGTGCAATTCCAACCAGCGTTTTTCGCGATGAGAAGAGATTGGTTGGGGCATTCTTAGCAGTATCGATTCTCTACTTGGACCGGTGCTTCCTGCTTCTCTTTTGGTCGACCTCACTGGCATAATCGGTACGATCGATACGGTTCCCTTACGACAGCAACTTAAGCTACTTAAATTACCCGACCTAACCACTTTTTCTATTCAATGCTTCTTGGCCAGTCGATCTATGTCGCCTGTCGGGATTAAGTTTCCCAGTGGTCAAGGTCCAGCCTGAGCGTAGGGTTGGATGCTCCGGTCTCGTCAAGAACGCCCTCGAAATGAGTTCGAGGGGACTAGCCGCCCCAAGCACTGCCAAAAAAACCAAATCGTAGAGCCGCAACTAGACGTGATGGTGGAACCGCAATGCGAGGGCGTCCATGGACGGGATCGACCAGAGCACGTTTGTTGGCATCCCAACATAACGGCATGGACATTTGATCATAACGAAACTTCCCTGCGTTAAACAACGGAGTGGCGATCAAGCAAAGCATCGCCTCGTCTGATACTAGTGTCCTGCGTGGTTTTGCAAACGTTCAAGGAGAAATAGGAATGAAAAAGCTTTTTGCTCTTCCAGCGATCGCGGCTATGTTGTCCGCTTTCAATGCTGGTGCTGCTCAAGCTGCATATAGCGGCGCGATCAGCTACGAAAACTGTGGATGTAACGTTGTAGACTCTTGTGGTCCAACAACCTACACCGTAATGAAGACTGTTAAGAAAACTGTATACGAACCAGAGACGGTTACCGGCACCAAGACCGTTAACCAAGTTGTATACGAAGATCAAACGGTTAACCGAGTTCGCATGGAACGAGAGACACTTCAAAAGGAAGTCTCGTACACTGTGAACGTTCCAGTTCGCGAAACCCACACAGGTGTTCGCAACTACACCGTTAAGCGACCTGTCTATGAAACTCGTACCAAGCAAGTAACGTACAACGTTTCTCGCCCAGTTTACGAAACCCATAGCAAGGTTATCAACTACACCGTTTGTGTGCCTGTTCGTGAAACACACGAAAAGGTTATCAACTACACGGTCAAGCGACCTGTGTGGGAAACACACGAGAAGGTTGTGAACTACACCGTGATGACACCTGTTCGTGAAACCCACGAAAAGATTGTCAACTACACAGTGATGAACAAGGTCATGGAAAATCATGATCATGTCATCAACTACACGGTTATGGTTCCTGTTACTGAAACCAAAGAACGAACCGTTAACTACACTGTAACCAAGCCAGTCAACTACACCAAGACGGTAACCGTCAAGGGTGGAAGCTGGTCGACTGTTACAGAAGAAGTTCCTGGTCCAATCGTTCGCAAGACTGTTCGTGAGCCAGGCACTTGGACTTTCGATCCTTCGACATGCAAGAACGTTTACTGCCCAGGCGCTTGCCGAGTAGAATGCGTACAATGCCCACCGAAGACGATCTGCAAGAAGGTTTGGGTTCCAACCTGCGAAACCAAAGAAATCAACTGCGTTAAGTACGAAACAGAATGCTTGACCAAGGTTGTTCCTTACACTGTAACCAAGTGTGTTCCTGAGTGCCGCAGCAAGACGGTTACTCAAACAACATGCAAGTTGGTTCCAGAGTGCCGTCAAAAGACTGTTACTTACACGACCTGCAAAATGGTTCCTGAGTGCCGTCAAAAGACAGTTTGCTACAAGACCTGCACAATGGTTTGCGAGCAAAAGAGCAAGGTTTGCACCTACACCACTTGCAAAATGGTTCCAGAATGCCGTCAAAAGACCGTTTGCTACAAGACCTGCAAGATGGTTTGCGAGCAACGAGTCAAGGACGTTTGCTATACAGTTTGCAGCACTGTCTGCGAACAAAAGAGCGTTCCTTACACCTACACGACTTGCAAAATGGTCAAGGAATGCCGCACCAAGCTAGTTCCTTACACCGTATGCAAAGCAGTTCCATACTGTGCAACAGTGAAGGTAGCGAAGTGCGTTCAAGTTCAAGTTCCTTACACCTACACACGATGCGTTGCTAAGACTGTCTGCGAAGAAGTTCCTGTAACAGTTTCGTGCGGAAATGGTGCTGGACATGGTAACGGAATCGGTTCGGGCAACGGCTTGTTCAATGGCCGTCTCCGTAACGTCCTCCGTGGCCTACGATGCCACGGCGGATGCAACAGCGGTTGTGCAGCTCCAGCAAGCGATTGCGGATGCAGTGCAGCTCCTGCATGCGGATGCTAATTGCAGCCGTCGACTTGGGTCGCTACAAGCCCCGCAGGTTCTGACTCTGTAACTCAGACCTGCTCCAAGCCAACGTAAAGAACTTAGTCGAACAAAAAACTTATCAACGGTTGGTGTCGCAAGGCATCAACCGTTTTTTCGTTTTGACGAAGCATGAGGGGATCAATCTGAGCCAAGGGCGTTTGCCGCGATGGTTCCCACACTCTTTGCTCGTCGGAATCTAATTCCGCAAGTTTTTTCGTACTCGTACTCAGCGCAAGCGGTACTCGTACTCGACCGAAGTACTTCGAGTACGAGTACCATTTCATTGAGTACGAGTACGAGCGAAGTCACTAAGACACCGGCACATCCGGTGGGCATTTATTTTTTTCCTTGACGAGAAACTTTGTTGGGTCGCTTGGGTTGACACACCTATGGACCTTTTCTTCGCACCAAGGAAATCAGAAAATGCAAGTCAATACCACACAAGTACTTAGCTCCTTAATTCACGGCCAGAAGCGACTTTTCGCAAAGGCTTTCTCCGGTGGAATCCTATTCGTTCTGACAACGATTTTGATGCCAGTCTCCCTCTCTACCGCCCAAGATTCTGGCGATGAATCGGAAAAGCCCAAGAGGAAACGGAATCAAGAAGCCGGTAAAGGCAAAAAGAACCGCGACGAAAAACCAGGCCGCAACAACGGATCGAAAACCCCTGAAGATGCGCGTCGTCCAGGCATGCCGCCCGGCGGTTTCGGCGCACCTGGTAGACCAGGATTTGGTGGGCCCGGTCTAGGTGGCCCTGGCATGGGAGGCCCAGGAATGGGAATGATGATGAAGTTCCTGCCAATAATGGTCGCTTTAGATGCTGATTCTAACGGCGAACTATCAACTTCTGAAATTGAGAACGCATCCAAGGCACTTCTCTCGCTGGACAAGGATGGCAACGGATCCATCACGATGGAAGAGCTTCGACCTGACCCATCCAAAATGATGGCCAACATGCCACCAGAAATGCGAGAACGCATGATGGAACGCATGAAAGGCGAAGGGGGCGAGGCTGGCAAAGGAAAGAATCGCGGCGACGGCAATAGCGATGGAAGTGGCGTAAAGCCAAAACGCCCTGAATAGCCTTACGATTCATGAAACTCTAATGATTCAAATGTGAAGCGGTCATTCAGAATAGTCTATACTTCCATGACCGCAATCTGTTCCAAGCCCATCGGGCCTGGAGCATCTCGCCTAACGCTCTTCAACAAAAAATTGGCACGAGAATCCGATCATGGTAATGCCGAAGTCTTCAAGTGTATTTGCTGTTCCTGCTGTATTGATTGCAGCCTTTATTGGTCCGAACACTTGCCGAGCGGACGAAGAAATCAAGACATTGTCTCCTGAGGCGATTCAGTTCTTTGAAACGAAGATACGCCCCGTGCTTGTCGACCAATGTTATCGATGCCATTCGGCAGAAGGACAAGGGGTACGTGGCGGGCTAGCTGTAGACAGTCGCGACGCTTTGCTTGCGGGCGGCGAATCAGGGCCCGCAATCGTTCCAGGGAATTTAGCTGACAGCACCCTTTGGAACGCAATTAACTACGAAGACTACCGAATGCCTCCGAAGAACAAGCTTCCAGAGTCCGTCATCGAAGACTTTCGGAAGTGGATCGAAATGGGAGCTCCTGATCCTCGAGTTCAAACAGGGGTTGTGGTTCATTCCAAAGTGACCCAAGAGGACATCCTACAAGGCAAGAAGCACTGGGCTTTCCAAAAGCCTGTGATAACACCCCCAAGCGACAGTAATCACGCGGCCTGGGCTTCGACCGACATCGATCGCTATGTCGCGCAAGGCTGGGACGAAAGCGAACTTGTTCCCGCCCAAGATGCTGATCCAGCGACATTGGTTCGTCGGCTTACGTATGACTTGATTGGTTTACCACCGACTCCGGCTCAACGAGACAACTTTGTAAAGGACTATTCGTCCAGCCCCGAAACCGCAATTGCGTCGCTGACCGACGAGTTGATGAAGCTGTCCTTGTTTGGCGAGCGGTGGGGAAGACATTGGCTGGACGTCGCCCGATATGCTGAGACAACCGGAAAAGAACGCGAAATCACTTTCCCACATGCTTGGCGATATCGCGACTACGTGATCGATTCATTCAACGAAGACAAACCTTACGATCAATTCATTCGCGAGCAAATTGCCGGGGACCTTATCAAGACCAAGGACGATCGCGAATGGTCCAAAAATCTCATCGCAACCGGCTTCCTTGCCATCGGACCAAAGTCAATCGCAGAGCAAAATCCACGTCAATTTCAGGCCGATCTAGTCGACGAACAAATCGACACGTCGACTCGAGTTGTTCTTGGGCTTTCCGTTGCTTGTGCGCGATGCCACGATCATAAGTTTGATCCTATCCCTCAAACGGACTATTACGCATTAGCCGGGATATTTCAAAGTACTACAACCTTCTTCGGTGGCAACCGCAGCCGACAAAATCGTCAACCAAGCAATCTCATCGTATTGCCCGTTCAAGACAAAAAGGACCCAACGGAACCGCTGTCCAAAGCAGAGCTTGCTAGTTTAAAAAAGCAGCTTCAAGAAGCACAAGAAAAGTTCACCCAAGCACTTCGTGCCCAACGCACACAAAAGGCTGGCGACAAAACACCTCAAGGTTTCCTGAGCGTTGCTGTCTTAGATCAAGTGGTTGCGCAATTGACAAACCGAATCAACTCAGTGGATGAAAACGGCAAACCGGTCTCCATGTGCATGGGAACACAAGACGCCGCGACACCAAGATCGGCCAAGTTGTTGGTTCGAGGAGAAATTGATCAGCCTGCTCAGGAGGTCGAACGAGGCTTTGTGCAGGTGCTGGACCATGAAAAAATGACAGTTGCACCCAAAAAGGCGTCCGGGCGATTGCAGTATGCAAATTGGCTTACCTCGAAAGACAATCCCTTAACGGCTCGAGTGGCTGTGAACCGCATATGGCAGCAATTGATTGGAAAAGCCATTGTAACTGAACCTGACAATTTCGGTTTTTCAGGCCCCGCGCCAACTCATCCTGAATTGCTCGACTACCTATCCGTCCAGTTCATGCAAAACCAGTGGTCTACGAAGCAGCTAATTCGATCGATCGTTTTATCGAGGGTTTATCGACTTTCATCAGACTATGACGAAGGACGTTTTCAAGCCGACCCTGACAATTCCAAACTTGCACGTGCGAATGTGCGTCGATTGGATGCTGAGGCGATGCGAGATTCTTTATTGGCCATCAGCGGCAAGATCGATCTTTCGCGCCCTCATGCTTCGGTGATTGCATCTTTTGGCCAAGTGCAGATGGGGCCAAATGGCCCCGTTCAAATTCCACCAGCAGCGATGGAGATTCTTTCAGGCCAAAGTGCTTCTCGAAGAAACCTTCA
>CAITIF010000520.1 GCA_903892365.1 uncultured Pirellula sp.
AATCATCATGATCGTTGTTTCCGTTGGAATCGGTATATTCGATTCCAACGGAAGAATTGCGTCCGAGCACAAAAAACATGAGGCTTTCCACACTTCGATTTTTCGGTTTCCTGTTTTGCGGTTAAACTTCAACACGATCTCAGAGACTTGAACAAGCGAGCCAGTCGCTACCGACAAAAGTTAAAGTAGTGGCTGCTAGGTGGTCGAGCGAGTTGATGAACTTCTGTGAAAGCCGCTCATGAAAACTGCTAACAAGGCGAACCGGGAAGCATGATTCAACCAACATTTTCACGCACCATTACAATCGTGGTTGTTTTTTTTCTTAGCCATCCATGTGAAAATTGGACGTTTGGCCAGCAGACTCTAATGCAGAACGTCGTCAAATTAAACGTCAAGGCTTTCACTGAGCCCATGGTCGCGAGAGTGGAATTGCGGTTGACCGTGGGTGAGGAAGAGGTCGATGTGATCGAGAAAGGGGATTTGGTTACGGGTTTGGAGGAACGCGAAAAGAGTTTTTTGGTGCGAACCTTTCGCGGGGTAAAGGGCGGCATCGAAAAAGTGAACCTGGTCACTCTGGCCGAATCGGTGGAAACGTACGATGAGATTATTCAAAAGGATCCCAAGTTAGGCCGTATGTACACCTTGCGTGCGGGAGCACATTGGGCACGTGGTAATACAGAGAAAGCCATGGCGGATTTTGATCAAGCCATTGCAGTCGGGTACGACACCGCCAACGCATTCTCGAGCCGGGCGCTTTTTTTGACCGCATTGGGGCAGTACGAGAAAGCCATTGCGGACTTTACGGTAGCCAAAGGAAAAGGAGACGCTAGTGAAGCGACTTTGATCAATCGCGCTGCTGCCTTCCTTCAGATAAGCAAAATCGAAGAAGCCATCGCCGACTATAGTGCTGCAATTGACCTGAACAGCAAGAACTCAGGAGTGTACCAGCAGCGTGCAACCGCCTACAAAATCCAAGGTGATCTGGACAAGGCCGTCGAAGATTTTTCGAAAGCCATAGAACTTAGTCCCAACTTCATTCCTGCAATCATGGGACGTGGCTACGTTTACTTTCAAAAAGGGGCACATGAAGAAGCCATTCGAGATTTCTCGAAGGTCATTCAGCTTGATAGTCTCGCTGCCGTGGCCTACAACAATCGAGGGTACAATCATCAGAAGATTGGAAAAAATACCGAGGCCATTAACGATTACAAAAAGGCTATCGAACTTACGCCAGATTATGCATTAGCGCATCAAAACCGAGCGTGGATACTTTCTGTTTGCAAAGAGGAAAACTTGCGAGACCCTCAGCTTGCCATTGAATCAGCAACGAAAGCTTGCGAATTAAACCAATTCAACGACCTGAGCGATATGGCCGCTCTTGCAGCAGCACATGCCGCTTTGAAGGAGTTCGATAAAGCCATTGGCATTCAAGAGAAAGTCGTCGAACGAGCTCCTGGATCTCAAAAATCACTGGCTCAAAAGAGTCTTGATTTGTATCGCAACGAGAAGCCGTTTGACCCGGATCTGTCGTCGCTCCCTGAAGCGGAGTTGCCTGAAGAGACGCTTTCCAAGTAAATCCGAAGTCAACCCATGAAACAAATCATTGCCATCATTCGTCCTTACATTGCCGAAAAGCTTTTAGAGAATCTTCGTCTAGCACCCCTGGAGGCATTGCAGGTGACGGAAGTAAAAGGCTTTGGGCGCCAAAAGAGCTATCTCGATCAGTACACGGCTTCGGAATACTCTTTGGCCTTTTTGCCCAAAGTGGAAATCACGATTTACGTCGATGATCAACGCGTCGAAGAAGTGCTTAGGACCATTGTGGATACAACTCGAAGCGGAAGAATGGGGGACGGGAAAATCATGGTTCTAGAGGCAGGCGAAAGTCCACAGGCTGGCCTCGAATGATTCAGAACGGCCGTTCTCAATCGCTCCTGGCAACTTCCAACGCACACTTGAGCAAAATCGACTGCAATGGGATTCGTCCGGTTGCCACGCGAATGCATCTCATTTAGACTTTGCGGCGCGATGTTCATCAGGAAGAATGCGACCCACGGGGCTGGAGCGGATGCGATTCAATCAACTAGACAAGATTACGGAACTTAAACCCGGCGAAAAGATCGTCGCGGTCCGGCAAGTTCACGACGGTGAAGACTACCTAAGAGATCATTTTCCCCTTTTTAAGGTCATGCCTGGGGTGCTGATGTTGGAGGCGTTGTTCCAAGCTTCCTGCTGTCTCATTCAGGCTACTGACGATTTTCAGCACTCCTTATTGGTTCTGAGAGAAGCCCGCAATGTGAAATTCGGTGACTTTATGCGGCCAGGTCAGTGTCTGACCATCATGGCGGAGTTTCAGAAAACGGACGGCAATTGCGTCACCATGAAAGCCACAGGGATGAAAGATGGAAACGTGGCCGTTTCAGCCAAGTTGATCATTAGCAAAGAAGACCTGAGTTCCAAGGACCCGAGGCTTGCTGATCTCGACGAATTCATGCGCGAGTCGAAGAGGCAAATGTTGGAGAAGTTGACCTTGGGAATGGGAACCGATTAAAGTCCGTCCGATCATGGCAAGCCGATCAAGCTTGTGCGTGACAACTGCATCGAAATGGTTGGACCAGATTCTTGTCGCGAAAATGAAATTCGAGTCGATCAGCCACCCAATTTTGAGCCTGTAAAGGAGGTAAATTGATCGAGGAATTGTTGGCTCGATTGCTTAAAGCCAATCAGTTTTTGGTCTTGAAGTAGGTGGCCCTTGTTGGCCTTGAGGATGGAAATCGCTAGCGATTGCTTTTGCTGCCAATTCGTTAGTGTAAAATTGCGAACATCAACGTACGGATTTTCGATTTTTGCTGCAATTTTCGGGACAAGATGAAAGCCATCGGCGGCTCGCACCAACGTAAAATGCATCGTCATGTACAATCCTACGATACCTACGAAAACACCTAACGAAAACGAACTTACGCGATTCATCCTAAGCCAATACCCTTTCTATGGTTGATTCTGGACTTGTGAATACTCGTATAGCGAGCCTTGTGTCCAGAGCATCGAGCAACACTTTGTTTTTTCCAAGGAAACTTTTTTATGACCAAACCCGCGATCTCACAAACGCCAGCAATGGGGGAATGGGACTGGAATTTGCCCTTGCGATTGCTCCGATTCTGCCGACAGAAAGGTACTTTGAATAAAGTTGCAGATTCCAGTGGCGTCAAGCTAAGCGGGACGGATTTGGCGATCCGAACATTAGTTCTTCAACGGATCTTTCAACGCGATATTTTGAAGAGCGACGAAAAGTTTGTCGGGGTTCTTTTGCCACCGACAGTCGCGGGCGCGGTTGCGAATTTTTCGCTCGCGATGGCAAAGCGTGTTGCGGTAAATCTAAATTATACCGTCAGTGAAACCATCATCAATAAATGTATCGAGCAAGCTGGGATCAAGACTGTATTGACCAGCAGCAAAGTCATGGAGCGGATGGGAATTAAGCTCGATGCGAATGTTGTTTACTTGGAAGATCTTAAGAATAAAGCAACGGTTGCGGACAAGCTTGCGAGTGTTTTCGCTGCAAAAATATTGCCCCTTCCTTTAGCTTCGCGATGGCTTGGGATAAACAAAATTCGACGCGATGATCTTTTGACCGTGATCTTTACTTCAGGGTCAACAGGGAATCCCAAGGGAGTTCCTCTTTCCATGTTGAATGTCAGTTCGAACATTCAGGGCTTCGATCAATTCATTCGCGTAAAAGAGACTGATAACTTTTTAGGTGTTTTGCCTTTCTTTCATTCCTTTGGTTTCACGGTAACGCTATGGGGGGCGGCGACGTTGCCCTCTTCGGCCTGCTATCACTATAACCCCTTGGAGCCTCGTCAAATTGGTAAGCTTGCTGAAGCCAACAAATCAACCGTGGTGCTAGGTACACCCACATTCCTACGAACCTATCTACGGCGAATCGAACCTGAACAGTTCAAGTCCGTCGAAGTCGTTGTGGTCGGGGCAGAAAAGATGCCTATGAGCTTGAGCGATGCTTTTGAGGAGCGATTTGGTGTTCGTCCTGTAGAAGGGTACGGTACAACGGAGCTTAGTCCGGTCGCCGCAGTCAACGTGCCACCGAACCGAGGCACAACCGGTAATGCAAAAGATTGGCTGCGAGATGGTTCTGTCGGTAAACCGCTCCCAGGCGTATCCGCTCGAGTGGTGTCTTTAGACGATGGATCGCCCGTGGAAATGAACTGTCCCGGCATGATCCAAATTTCTGGTCCGAACGTGATGTCCGGTTATCTCAACCAGCCAGAACTATCCGCCAAGGTTTTGAAAGAGGGATGGTACGAAACAGGTGATGTTGGTTACATCGATGAAGATGGATTCCTGTTTATAACAGGTCGTCAAAGCCGATTCTCCAAGATCGGCGGCGAAATGGTTCCTCATATTCAGATCGAAGAATCAATCTTGGTAATTCTTGGAGAAGAACAGGACGATCTCACGGTAGGCGTTACCAGTGTCCCTGATGAAAAGAAGGGCGAAAGGATCATCGTCCTTCATAAAGCGCTCACCAAGTCTCCCTCGGAAATTCTCAAGGGGCTGACTGCAATGGGGCTCCCCAACCTGTTTTTGCCGTCGGAAGATAGCTTTATCCAGGTAGACGCGATTCCCATGTTGGGCACCGGGAAGCTTGACCTGCGAGGCTTGCAGCAGCTTGCATTGGAAAAGACTAGTTCGAATAGTTCTTCGTAGATGGCGGAAAGGCAGACCGATGTACCCACCCAGGAACGGCTTGGTCCGGAATACCTTCGTGGTAATGCGGCCATCAATGTAGACAATCGCCCCCGTATGATTGATAATGTCAGACTTGCAGCCGGCGGTCATTATCGCAAGCCGCGGCTCGCAATGTTACGAATTTTTGGGCGTTTTGGCTTTTTTGAGGACTGAATGATGCTGAAGGCTGCTTTGTTTGTTGGTTGCGTAGCCTTTCTATTTTTATCTAGCGGATGCAGCGGCAAAAAGAAAGTCGCTCAAAACCAGGAAAGCAAAGCCCCAGATACGGCATCCGCGGCACCAGCATCGAGCGAACCAGCTTCAAGTACCCCGTCTACGGGAGAGGGCGATTCAGCTGCTCCCGAAAACAACAACGTTGAGGCCGGACAAGGCATGTCTGGCGGACAGGGCATGTCAGGCGGACAAGGCATGTCAGGCGGACAAGGCATGTCAGGCGGCCAAGGTATGTCAGGCGGCCAAGGTATGCCGGCAAGACCAGGGATGCCGGGACTTTCCGGGGGCGGCCCTGCCAGTAGCCCAGGATTTCCACCCC
>CAITIF010000521.1 GCA_903892365.1 uncultured Pirellula sp.
AGGACGATCAAGTCCTTCGGCCTCAACTAGCTTGGCAACGAGTTCTTCGGCTGTTGGTTCGGTCGCAGCTGGGGCAATCGGTTTTGGTTGCTTAGCAGGTTGATCTGGGACGTCCATCATGCCGCCCATGCCACCACCTCCCATACCACCCATGCCACCGCCCATGCCTCCCATGCCACCGCCCATACCGCCTCCCATGCCACCACCCATTCCGCCGCCCATGCCACCACCCATGCCTCCCATGCCTCCACCCATTTGGATGATCGGAACTACAAGGTCACCTACTGGGTAAACTCGGACGACGTTTGCAGATGTCTGCTTGCTGGTAATTCGCATGACTTCGTCTTCGATGACGTAGGTCAGTTGCAATGGTTCCAAAATCAGCTTGAGAGCGGATCGGAAAGATACTTCTGGAAGTTCCAAAGAGACTGGCTCATCAACGGTCAAGCTCTCTTCTTCAAGTGCCTTTTCATCAATAACAATTGGAATGTTGTAGGTCTCGCGGAAGTACTTCACAACACCGGACAATGGAAGTTGATTAAAGCTGATTTCGCCTCTTTCATCGAGCGACTTGAAAATCTTTCGCTCTGCACCGTTGCCACCCGACAAGTCGATGGAGCCGTAGCGTTCCAAACGACGAGCGCTAAGTGCTTGCCATACTTCGGCTGGTGGATAGCGAATGGGTGGCTCATCCACGAACGGAACAAACACCAACTCATTGATATACAAACTATCGACAAACGCACGACGACGCTTGCTGATCACATCTTCCATTAATTGGACATTCGACGCTACGTTCGATTCAACGTTGGTAACGATATCGATCACCGAACCGCGATCGATCGCAGTCACTTGAGGTGCAATCGAAGTATTGGCTTCGCTGAACAGTTGCTGATCCATCAGCGATGTGTATCGCTCTACCAATTGCTTAACAGTTGCTTGTCGACGTTCGGATTCTGCGATCAACCGCTTGGTCGCCGATTGAGCTGACTGAACCGCTTCGGTCCGGGCGATTTGCTCGCGAAGTGTTGCTTCGGATCGAGCTGCCATCTGAATGGCATTTGCAACTTGCGATGACAATCGCGCACGCCCTGCAGCATCTAGTTCGGACGCCCTTAAGAGCTGACCTTGCAAAGCCTTGAGCGTTTCTTTTGTAGCCGCAGGATCTTTGCTGCGACGAGCATCGGTCAACTGAGCTTTCACCTCGCGTTCCAAAGCTTCTGCAGCCACCCGACGCATACCCTCGTCTTCTTCCAACAATTGCGATGCGTTACTCAGCTCGCTAAATGGGTTGTCGGAACCTCCAACCGAACCTGCACCACCCAAAGGCATCGCAGGGCTTGCTGGCTTGACAGAGTCCCGCAATCCAGGTGCTGGTGGTGCTGGGAACGGGCTAGCTGGGGCAGGATCATCCCCGAAAGGACTTTCTTCGGTTGGCATTGTTTCTTCAAGTGTATCTGCCGACGGAGCTTCCTCCCCGAACGGATCATCACCTTCGCCTGCACCTGTTGGTGGCTGCGCGAATGGATCATCACCGATTTGCGCCGAAATAAATTTGACAATCGAGCCCCTTGAGCCCTTTTCGCTCTTCACTGGTTTGGTTGTTTTCGGAGTCTTTTGAGCGGCCTCCAAAATGTTCTTCGCCGTCAAACTGTTTGGCGATCGTTTGATTGCTTCATTTGCGATGTTGATGGCCGCCTCTACGTCACCCGAATTAAGAGCAAACCGGGCGTCTTTCACTAACTGCTCCGCCGAACTGGCAAGCATGGCGCCAACTTCTCGCAAAGCATCGGAGCCAGGCAAAGGCATCAGCAAACCAGCGTTAGGAGACGATTTCTCAAAAATCTGACCAAGGAATGCAAGATCTGGATTGGATGGCTCGCTAGCCACATCCCAGGTCATGGATTCTTCTTCGCCGAGCACAGACCCCGTCAGAGTCACTTTGCCCGATACAGATTGATCCTTGAGTCGTCCGATCAAAATTGAGTCGCGATCTAGTCGCATCGGAGGAAGCTTGCCAGGAAGCACGGACTCAACCCCTGCAGGCCAATTCGCTGTCGCTGGCCAAAAAACAGAACTAACCGCAGCCTTTGCCAATTCGTTTCCAATTTGCTGACAAGTCGCGGAGATGTTTTGACGAACCAAAACACGACCACCCGTTTGGCTCGAAAACACTGCAAGCAATTCGCAATCCGTCTTGGGCCCAATGGCTAGCGAATGGATGGTCGTTCTCGATTCTCGGAACGAATCAACCAAGCTTTCGAATTCAGTCGTGTTCAACAGATTCGACAGGTGACATCCGTCACCAATGTAAACAATATTGGTATCCTTTTCGTCTCCCAACTCGCGGCGAGCAGCTCGCAATGCACCAGCAAGATCGGTCGTCCCCAACGGAACTCGCAATTCCAACTTCTTAAATCCATCGGTGATCGAGTCGCTCGATGGCTTGGTGGCCTTGGCCAAAACAACCGGTTCGACATCGCATGCCAGCAAGCTCACGGTCGCATTTTCTGGCAGGGACTCGACAATCGCTTGAGCGACATCGATGGAATCGGTCCGGAAGTCGCCCGATTGCGATGCGGAAGTATCCACAACGATGGCAACTCGAACGTTGGGCGACGCGGTCAGTTCCTTGTTGGGAACCAAGCTGAGCGCAAAAAGCGTCTGGTCTTCGCTTGCGAAAGTGACCATTCGTTGGTTTGCACTCTCTCCCGCTTCGGAAAGACTGCAAGTCCCAATCAAAATACCAGCCGAGAAGAGCGATGCGGC
>CAITIF010000522.1 GCA_903892365.1 uncultured Pirellula sp.
ACAGATACGGTCCGTATGATGGCTTGCTTGTAGCCCCGCATGGTGCAACCGTTGCTGAGAATGCCGCGGACGCAGATGGGGATTGGCTTGAAATGGTTCGAAGCAAAGTGGGGCCTGGAGTACCCATGATTGGAACCTTCGATATGCACGCGAATCTATCTGTGAAGATGGTTCAAGCGACCAATGCTCTGTTTGGATACCGCACCAATCCACATTTGGATCAGTATCAACAAGGGAGGATAGCGGGAAAGACGCTCGCCAGAACTTTGCGAGATGAAATCCATCCCAAACAGTTTTTGGTTCAGCTTCCGATGTGCGTGAACATTGAACGCCAAGCCACAGCAGAACCACATTGCCGCAAGCTTCTTGCGCGCGCCGAAATGCAGGTAGCTTCGACGCCAGGGCTGATTGATGTTTCCTGTGTTTTTGGCTTTCCTTATGCCGATGTCCAAGAAATGGGCGCAAGCGTTGTTGCGGTTGCTGAAGATGACCTTTCGATTGCCAGGGGTTCTGCGATGGCGATCGCAAACGCATGGCAGGAGAATCGCCTTAGCTTTATCGGACAACTATTAGGATTATCGCAGGCGATCGAACAGGCAGTGGCATTTCGCGAGCTGAACGCAAGCCAACCAGTTGGCCTGCTCGATATGGGTGACAACGTCGGCGGTGGAGGACCAGGGGACGGCACTTCGATCATGCACCAGTGGTTGATCGATGGTGAAGGCAAAATCCTTTCCGTGATAGCCGACGAAGAATGCGTCCAGCAATGTATTCAGGCAGGTATCGGCAGCACCCTTGAACTGTCGGTAGGAGGCAAACGCTCACCATCGCTTCATGGCCCTCCTATTGCAGGGACCTTTCGAGTGCTCAAGGTGAGCGATGGTAGGTTTTTCGAAAAAGGAATCACTCACGGAGGCTACTCCGACTTTGATCAAGGCCCTACCGTGGTGCTTGAAAGTGAAAATGGTTTCACGTTGATTGTGACCACTCATCGAGTTGCACCGTTGAGTATCCAGCAGATTCTAAGCCAGGGACTCGATCCGATAAAATTCGCCGCGATAGTCATCAAAGGGGTTCACGCACCCGTCGCAGCCTATGCACCTTATTGTGGAAAACTGATTCGTGTGAATACAAGCGGCGTGACCACAGCGGATCTGACGCAATTGAACTTTCGCCATCGCCGCGTCCCTATGTTTCCTTGGGAAGCTTAATCCCCGTTGGATTCTTCCTGAATCGACGCAACAACCGTAGGGGACTATAGTCTTTTTCCGCTGCGACACTCCCGGATATCGGCCAAGGAGGGCTTGCCTGTACGGTCGCCTACGCTACTGTTGTGCTGAGCTTCGACGTGCGCGACACGCAAGCCTCTACGGCAGACCCAAACGAAGCGTAACCTGATGTCAGCAGGAGACGCGTTGCTATGTACGCCGACGCAGTAACGACCTTCTGGTTGGAACCGCGTCGGCTTTTTTCGTTTTCGGATATCACCATGACCAGCGTTCGTTGAGGGTTGCCTGCATAACGTTCCTTTTAAATCCAGGCAAACGAGATCAAATGGTCGAAACACACAATTCCCCAGAAAAGCCTTGGAACATGAATCTTAATACCTTAGAAACCGATCACACTTACGCCCAGCCGTCTGGACTTACAATGCGGGCCGTTCAGTACGATCAGTATGGGGATGCAGACGTTCTGCATGTTGGTGATCGCTCCGTCCCGCATCGACAACCGGGCCAACTCATGATCCAGGTGTTCGCCTCCAGCGTGAACCCTGTCGATTATCGACTGCGCCGCGGGGACATGAAGGGGCTGATCCCTTTTGGATTCCCCAGAGTGCCCGGTTACGACGTAGCGGGAATTGTGGTCGACACCGATAGCGGAAGTTCCTTCATGGTGGGAGACCGCGTGATGGCGTTCCTCGACCATACTCGCGGCGGGGCATTGGCCGACTATGCCGTTTGTGCTGTCTCCGCAGCCGCCAAGATTCCCGACTCCATGTCCATGCAGGAAGCGGCAGCGATTCCACTTGCCGGTACCACGGCCCTTCAGTCACTTCGCGACCATGGGAAAATCAAAAGCGGTCAAACCGTATTGGTCAACGGAGCCAGCGGTGGTGTCGGAATGTTTGCGGTACAAATTGCGAAATCGTATGGTTGTCATGTCGATGCGGTTGCGAGCGGACGCAATCGGGAATTCTGCCTGTCGCTCGGCGCTGACCACTTTTATGATTACGAAAAAGAAGATTTCCTCAAATCCAATGAGCGATGGGATCTAATCTTTGACGTGGCCGGAAAAGCTCACTATCTCGAAGCATGCAAGGTTTTGAAAGAAGGTGGCCACTTTGTATCCACGGAACCAAGCATCAAAGGCTTGCTGATGACGATCTTGACTTGGCCCCTCTCGAAGTCAGGACAAATCATGTTGGCGACTCCCTCTGCCGACGACCTACGTGAACTTATTCGTCTCCACGAGATCGGTAAACTAAAAGTAACGATCGACAGCAGCTTTCCCTTGGAACAAGCCGCCCAGGCCCACCGCCGAATCGAAGCGGGTGTCGATCATGGAAAAGTAGTTCTGAATCATGCGCATTCCAAAGACGCACTTTCTTCGAAGACTCCTTAACCTAAACCTTTATCTGCATTGCTGCCAAGAAACCTTGATGCTGCCATTTTGATTTCAACTTCAATCCTTTTTCCTTAAGCACTTCACTGCGATCTTATGACCAAGCTATTTGAACCGCTCAGAATCAAAGACATCACCTTCCGAAACCGGATCGCTGTTTCACCCATGTGCCAGTATTCCTCGGTGGACGGATTTCCGAACGAATGGCATCTTGTCCATCTGGGCTCACGCGCCGTCGGTGGTGCAGGGTTAGTTATCATGGAAGCGACCGCGGTATCGCCTGATGGTCGCATTAGTCTCGCAGATAGTGGGATATATTACGAGGACCATGTCGAGCCGTTCGCGAGGATCGCTCGCTTTTTAAAACAATACGGTTCCTGCGCAGGAATCCAGATTGCACACGCGGGTCGCAAAGCTAGCACCAACAAACCTTGGGACGGGAATGATCAAATCGACAAGGACCAAGGAGGTTGGGACACGATCGCTCCGTCTGCCCTTGCCTTTGGTGGGAAGCTAGAAAAAATTCCAAAGGAAATGACGCTCGAAGATATCGCACGCGTCCAATGCGATTTCGTGCTTGCGGCCAAGCGAGCATTAGCCGCTGAATTCGAGTGCTTGGAAATTCACTTCGCCCATGGATATCTCGCACACGAGTTTTATTCGCCGATATCCAACAAGCGGACGGATGCCTATGGCGGAGGCTTCGAAAATCGAATTCGCTTTCTGCTAGAGACCCTTGCGGCAGTGCGCGAGGTGTGGCCAGAACGACTACCGCTGATAGCGAGATTGTCGGTCCAAGATTGGGCGGAAGGTGGCGTGACTCTGGAGGAATCGATCGAGCTTATCAAGCGGGCCAAGGCCGCAGGTCTTGACATGATCGACGTTAGCCACGGCATGATAACGCCCGGGGAAAACATCCCGTGGGCTCCGGGAATGATGATCGAATCGGCGGCACGCATTCGCCGCGAAGCCGATATTGCAACGACCACCAGTTGGTTTATCACTCATCCCAAGCAAGCGGAAGAGACTCTGCAATCGAGCGAGCTCGACATGGTGATGCTAGGCCGCGAACTTTTACGAGATCCTTATTGGCCCTATCACGCAGCTCGAGAACTGGGTGCGAATGCATCGCGAGATATCTTGCCGGTACAATATGCAAGGGCTGTCGAGTAACATCCGTAGGACGAGAGTTCATCAACGAGGCATTATTGCCCGGTCGGTGTGTCGGTCCCCATGCCGCCCCGGAAAACAAAGTAGACAGCTCCGCACATGCACAGCCCCGCCCATAAGAAATCCAAGCGAAGGCGTTCACGCATGTACAAAAGAACGAACGGAACAAAAACACAAAGCGTGATCACCTCCTGCATGATCTTGAGCTGAGCA
>CAITIF010000523.1 GCA_903892365.1 uncultured Pirellula sp.
CGACTTTCGATCCGCCCGGTGATCGCTTGGTCATGACTACTTGGCACGACAATGAGGCAATTCAAGATGTTGTGTGGTTTGCACTGACAAACACGAATTTTGATGCTCATGATTTTCACGACTACTTGGCGCTGATGATCGGCGAGAACCCCGAGATCGAAGCCGAACTTTTTGCTACAATCCAGAGTCAACTCGCTGCACAATAAGAGTGCGAACAATCGGATGCATCAAAGTCGCCGAACGGTGCGTTTTGACAATGGAGAGATCACTCCGGCGACATGGTGATCCGTTCCGTTCGTCCTTTAAAGATCATGGCACAAACACACACTTGGTTTGCGACGTCCGATGACTTGCCCTTGATCTTGAACTGGTTGTGCGAGGCTGGCGCGACTCTCGCAGACACTTCGGTACCGATAACCGACCTACATGCCGACGGTTCCGAACGCGTGCTTCATTTCTCATCGCTTGGCCCCATTGAATATTGGCCCGCATCCATTTCACTTGGCGATTACCCGAACAATTCTCCTCAATGGCGTGATGCAGTCTTAACAAAACTTCGGCAGGAGGAAAACACTCAATTGCGAATGGTGAATCCTTCAAAGACGCCTGCCGCAGGCCTAATACTGCCCGTTCTTAGAGATGGCAACTATTGGGTGTCCGGATGCCTGTGGTTCCCGACATCGAATCTCAAGACAACTTTCCCGGAACTCCTCAAAATTTGCCAACGATTCGAGAGATGGATTAGAAAATTCCCCGTTGTGTTCGACAATCGCAAAGGCGAAAACACAACCAAGTATAATGGGCAAATTGGTCATGGTGGCATCGTACAATGCATCAATGCTCTTCCGAACGCAATGAAACTACTCGATGAAGGTGCAAACATGATAGACTACATGACCTCTCCAAAATCTTGCGCCGACTACATTTCGCGCTGGTCGATGTTTCCTGGTGGATGAAAACGGACAAACAAAGAAATGCACGCGAGTTGCGGATCGCGCGTTTTTCCGATTGAGAGTCACTCGGCCGCAACCGCGTGATTTCAGCCGTTCGTCCACCGGGCCCGCTAACTCGCTGTGTCGACAGCGGTTCTTGCCGGCGTTAGAATGGGACTAAGGAGACGAGCTATGGAAATCGAAACTTTTATTGACACATTGAACCCCGAGCAGCAGCAGGCTGCATTCGATCTGCTTTGGCAGCGTTTGGCTGCTGATTCTCGAGCATTAAATTCTCCTGCTTGGCACGGGGATGTGCTTGCATACCGCACCTCGAATCCAAGCACCGAACCCAATATGTCTGTTGCCGAAGCCAAGATTGCAGTAAAGCGAATAATCGATGAACGTCGAAGTTCGCAATGAGGCACATTAGGATATTGCCGATGGCGTGGCCTTTTACGACCGACAAGGCTACGGTGCTGGCGACTATTATTACCAACGGATATTTGAGGACATTGATTCGCTGAGTGAGACGGCTGGTATTCACGAAAGACATTTTGGCTACCATCGCAAAATTGCGAGCCGTCATCCTTTTCTTATCTATTACCAAATGATCACAACGGGTGTAGAGGTAGTCGCGGTCCTCGACGGTCGGTCGCGACCCGCAGATATCGATGCCTTGCTCCAACGGCGTTAACGTGACGAACAATCCGATGGACCGAAGCGGTAGATCGGCCGCTATCTGATGGAAAATTTACTTGCCACCGCTCGGTCATCGGAGGCGTTCTGGCATGGAGTAACATATCGTGCTCGTGCTCAGTGAAACGGTGCTCGTGCTCGTAATCGAATTGGTGCAATCATGACAGAACACTTCTTCGACCACAATCGGCTTGACGTTTATCGCCTATCGATCGAATATGTCGCCGCTGCATTTGTTTCTTCGCGGTCGTTGGAGGGACTTCATCGCCATGCTCGTGATCAGTGGTTGCGAGCGGCTCAATCGATTCCACTCAACATTGC
>CAITIF010000524.1 GCA_903892365.1 uncultured Pirellula sp.
GCATCGCGGGTATGATTTGCTCTAAGACCCGCAATTCATGGAGCCTTCGCAGGATCTCCCCGAGCCGACCTGGTTCGCTGAGCAATTGTAGGAAACGTTCGATTGCTTCATGCCCAACATTGGAGCTTTGACGCCGTAACATGGCTTGCCGGATGGTACGCCATGTGCGATGCTCGATCCGACGCCTGTATCGGTTCGATACTTGCATCAGTTCCAGAACTTTGGCGGGATCGGACTTGAGTTGTTTCAGGCCAGACTTCGTAGCCCATATTTCCTGGAAGCCCAGCCGAAGTCCCTTCCCGATGGGCCAACACAGAAACCTTGCGAAGAATCCGAATATATTGAGTCGCGAACGCGCCATGCCGACAAAATTGGCAGAGCTGTAGCGAACTTCGCTGGTGAACTCAAAGAACTCTTGCATGAATTCTTCGACGGGAAGCACGCCGTCCGTTCCTTCGAACTTCATGAGCTTGGCGAGTTCCACTTGCTTGGACCGATCCAACGAATCTTGAGCTCGTTGTGCCGAGAAGTGCAATTCATTGCGAAGTCGCAAGAGATAAAGATATCCGTCTCGGATCGCTTGAAAGTCTTCTTGTGCAAGAAGCCCCATTTCGACCAGCTGCTCAGGATTTCGTTCAGCAAAGCAAACGTATCCGATCCAACGAACGATTTGAACGTCGCGTAAACAGCCTCGAGAGCGTTTCACATTTGGATGCAACAGGTAAACAGTCTCGCCAAATTTCTGGCGTTCGAGAAACCGCTCCTTTTCGATGATGGCCGCGAGTCTACCTGATCGACGGCGGCATCCGACTCGGAATGAATTATCGAAGTGGTCGAAAAGTGATTGGCTGCCATTCACCAAACGCATTTCCGCCAAGGAGGTAACCACGGTCGCATCCGACCAAGCTATTTGCCTTGCTTGAAAGGGTGTTCGAATGGAAAAGCCAAGTTGCAAACCGGCATCGACCACCATTTGCGCGATGGCTCGTGCCAGCGGGGCGATTTGTGACTCGCGAAGCCCACGATACAACAACATCAGGTCGATGTCGGAATAGGGTGCCAAGTCACGCCGCCCATAACCCCCGAGGGCGATGAAGGCATACGAGTTCTTATCGATGGGGATTTGAAGTCCGTCCACCGCGGCTGCGATCAGGGAATTGATGACTTCGTCCACATCATCGGCCCAGGCAAAACAAACTTGCGGGCCGGTCGCTCCGGATTGGTGCAGGCTTGCTGCTTTGGACCGCGCGTTGACCAAAGACGAACGCGCTTCAACTACCTTCGGATGTAATGTAGACAAGTTTGACTAGCTAAGTCCTACAGTGCGTCTTCGCCGTTTTCGCCGGTACGAATACGAACTGCTGTTTGGAGATCGGAAACAAAAATCTTTCCATCGCCAATTTGGCCCGTTTGAGCTGTCTTCACGATGGTGTCGATTACAGTCTGCAAGTTCGCGTCTGAACAAACCACTTCGATTTTGACTTTTGGTACAAAGTCGACAGCGTACTCGGTACCACGATAGATCTCAGTGTGCCCCTTTTGACGACCGTACCCGCGCACTTCGGTAACCGTCATCCCATGGATGCCTTGTTCTGTGAGGGCATTCTTGACGTCTTCCAACTTAAAGTGACGAACAACGGCTTCAATCTTCTTCATCGCGAAACTCCAGGGATGCAGGGTTTGCCAGAATCCTAGCAAACATACCAACGAATTATGGGACCGCCTGTGCGTCTCTCGCACATCCCATACCATCAGTGTAACCAATTCCCTTCGAGTCCAACAAGGGTAGCTCGTAGATACATCAATAAACTCCAGCATTTTTGCACAGAGTATCGACTATTCGCGTTTTGATGTAGTCCCTAAATTTCCTAAGGTACGCGAAAACGACCTCAGGAGTAATTTTCATTATGCCGAGCCGATCGGCTCGGTTCCAAATTGGATTGAACCCAAATTCGATTAGACTGATAATCTGACTGAAAGCAGTCCCCATCCGAAAGCCAACTCTTTATGCATTTTGACATCCGCTCTCATTTTCTAATCGCGTTCGCTTCTTTGTTTTTTTCGTCGATCGGCGATTGGGGGGGCTTGCGAGCTCAGGATCCGACCGAAATGCCGAAAGCAATTCGAGTCATCGAAACACCGCAGGGAAAACCGCCCTCGGACGCTGTGGTTTTGTTTGATGGAAAATCTACGGAAGCATTGGTGCGAGTCGACGGCAAGCCGTGCGACTGGAAGGTGGAGGATGGCGTTTTAACGGTCGGGAATGGGTTTGTGGTTTCGAAGTTCCATTTTCGCGACGCTCAGATTCATGCAGAGTTCGCCGTTCCCACCAAAGAGGCGGGCAACAGCGGACTTTACATTCACGGCCAC
>CAITIF010000525.1 GCA_903892365.1 uncultured Pirellula sp.
CACATCATCGGTGTTAAGGTGAAACTGATGATCATCGAGACCAGAATTGCGACCGTCGCGGTGACCCCGAATTCAAACAGCATCCGTCCTGTCACGCTTGAGATAAACGAAACGGGCAGAAACACAATGACCAGCGATACCGTTGTCGCAAGAACGGCTAGCCCAATCTCTTTTGTTCCATCAATGGCGGCTTGATGAGGATCCATTCCCTGTTCTTCAATACATCGAAAAACATTTTCTAAAACGACAATCGCATCATCAATCACAACGCCGACCATCAAGACCAACGCTAGCATCGTCACATTGTTCAGCGTGAAACCAAAAGCTTTCATGAAGGCAAAGGTTGCAATGATCGAGGCAGGAATCGCGACCGATGCAATCAAGGTCGATCGCCAGGACCGCATAAATAGCAATACGGTCAAGCAAGCTAAGATCGACCCCGAGACTAAATGGTTCTCGATTTCATGCAAGGCAGATAGGATGTATCTGGACTGATCCTGAATGACCGCTACTCGCACTTCTGGGGGAAGCATTTCTCGGCTTCGCGCTAGTCGCTTTTTAACGCCCTCGATCACCTTGACCGTATTTTCGCCCGATTGACGCTGAACCGAGAGAATGACCGTCGGCTTTCCGTCCAGCCTTGCCATGGTTCGCACTTCTTTGGTCGCATCTTGCACTTCACCCAGATCAGCCAGTCGAATCGATGCTCCCCCAACGGTTTCAACGACCAGATCAGGAAAGTCCTTGGAGTCTGATACTCGTCCTAGCGTACGCAGCGATCGTTCCCGTAGTCCTTCGTCAACTCGACCACCCGGAACTTCCGCGTTCTGTCGAGCAACTGCGTCGCGAACCTGAGCGATCGACAGTTGATATGCTGCAAGTCGCTTGGCGTCGATATCGATTTTGATCGCTCGTTCAGCCACGCCAGAGATAGAAACCAAACCAACGCCGGGACTCGATTCAATGACCCCTTTGACGTATCGGTCCGCAAGCAAATAGAGCTCGCTGGCTGATTTTTCACCAGAAATCGCAATGGACATAATGGGCGAGGAATCGAGGTCCGACTTTTGTACGACAGGTGGATCAATGTTCCGCGGCAAGCGATTGGAAACCGCCGATACGGCATCGCGAACATCTTGAACCGCTGCGTCAATATTTCTCGCAAGTGAAAACGTAATAATAACAATCGAACTACCATCGTTCGACACGCTACGCAGTTCTTCGATCCCCGCGACCGTCGAGACAGCATCTTCAATCAGTTGCGACACTTCCGATTCGACTTCTTGCGAGGCCGCACCGGGATAATTAGTCCGCACGTTGACGGTCGGCAAATCGGTACTTGGAAATCGATCGATTCCCAGGCTGGGAAATGCGACAAGACCAGCCACCACTAGTGCCATGACGAGCATGAGTGCGAAGACAGGTCGTTTTACGCAGATCTCTGCGAGCCAGTACACGATGTAAGCCTAAGGGAGAGCGGTGGGGAGGGGCACGAAGCGGTAGGATTCCAAGCTTTCTATTGTAGTTGGAAATCAAGCTTCCCCAAGAAGCGATGGGTTTGCAGTCGGTTTTATGAGTGTTTCTTCACCGATTGTCGAGCAAGTTCCGATTATTCAACGCCTTCAATTTGAGGCAAAGTTATGGCTTTTCCGAGGTAATACGCTGAATGTATTGAACCTCGTTCGTTTTGTACGCCGAGCCATCTTGGCGCAAGACGTCATGAAACCAAACCTCTGGCTCGCTGGTGTACTTCTTTTGCCACGAATCCCACGGATAAATGGTCTGCGATTTTCCGTTGACAAAGCCCCACATGTACGATCCCACCTTGCTCTTTTTCATAATCTCCAAATGCGGCTCGAAGGTGCTTTGGTTCGGACGGGCCATAAACTCGGTGCACATCAAAGGTCGGCCGTAAGTTCCGAGACGGTCAATGCAAAGCTTCATGCTTTCGGCATCGCCGTAACAATGGTAGCTGATGACATCGCTGTTGGACAATTGTGTTACCTTGGTAGGATACATTCGATCGATCACGTGCGAATCGAGCCAAACGCCAGAGGTTAGGGGCTGAGATGGCTTGGCTTCCCGAACCCATTCAAAAACTCTCGGGAGAAGAGCGTTGACCAGCTCCGGCTTGTTCTTGGGCTCCAGGCCTGGGCGACCATCTTGACCACCATCAAAATTGTCGGGTTCGTTCCAAACGTCCCAAACAACAACTCGCGAGTCATTGGCATAATGCTGTACGATTCCTACGACGTATTCTTTCAAGTGGGGGAATGCATCGGGGTTCTTCAAGACCTCGATACCAGGGTTCTGAACCCATCCCGAGTTGTGTGTAAAGGGAATAGGTTTCGGCTGGGGGCCCAGCTTCGGAAGCGGATGCCAGCAACTATCGAACAGCACAAACATGGTCTTGATGCCATGCTTGTCGGCTAACTCAAGAAATTGATCGGTACGCTTCAAGAATCCTTGACTGTCTTGTTTCCAAAGCAAGTCATGCAAAAAGACGCGGACCGAGTTAAAGCCCAGTTTCTTGGCGAAGCCCAACTCGCGATCGATGGTTGCGGTGTCAAAGGTTTCTGCCTGCCACATTTCTAGCTGGTTGACTGCGCTGCTCGGGATAAAGTTGCAGCCTACCAACCACGGTTGCTTTGCGTGCCATTCGAGCGCTCGTGCCTTGTCCCAAACACCGGCCACCTTAGGTAATTGTACCGCATTCGTTTGCGAGTGCAGAACCTTCACCGAGCCAGTAGCGATCACCAAAAAAAGCAATCCGATGAAGAAATGAAAGCGAAGGTTTGGGGAATTGGTCATGGGCAAATCAGTCTGCGGCGAGAGGATGTTAACTCTGCCCTAGCATACATGATCCATGTATCAAAGCAACGAACATGGTTCTCAATCGTGATAGATTCTAGTCCGACAATGCGATCAGCTAGACAATGGAGCAATAGGACAATTCTGGCCTATTGAGGAAAAACAGGCCCCAAGGTTGGCACGTTCCCGTCATTGATCATCGGATAAACCGGTTGCGGATTGGGCACTGCCGAAGGTGTGATGATGGGTTGAGGTTGGCTAACTGTTGGTGGCATGGAAACGGCGACCCCTTGACTTGCTTGCAAACGCAATTGCTCTGCACTGGCTACAAGGGCTTCCTTGGGTACAACCGGTTCTGGCGACATCTGAACATCGATAATTCGCTCATCCCTTTGCTCAAATGGCCAAAGAGTTTCCGATGCAAAGTCCAAGGGGGGAACGGCGTACCAAGGTGGATTGATTTTGCGTAAGAATTTTTCGGTTCGGTATCCATCGCGAACGATTTCAAAGCTTCGGGTTCCGTAATAGGTGAAGCTCGTGGACACAGGGGTTAAGCCGATCGGCTGTTTATCGATGTAGACCATCGCGCCGGGGGGGCTTGTGCGAATTGTCATTCTTTTGCGTATGCAGCCGGTCGAACAAATCAAGGCAAGAAGAATACAAAGATTCAAATTCAATGCTAATTTTGGATTTGATGTCATTCCAGGCATGAATTTTATCCGTGACGATCCACAAAGTTCGTTGGAAACTTGATTCGACAGGCTGGAGTGTAGGAACTTTTCGGGAGAAACCGCAAGGTTGCTTGGTCGAAATTGCTAAATCTTCTAAA
>CAITIF010000526.1 GCA_903892365.1 uncultured Pirellula sp.
CCACCATGTTGCAAATAGTTAGCAAGGGCTTTCAAAGTCTGAGTCGTTGCATAGGGCCAAGATTGGCCGCTCCACCAACAGCATGAATTCTTCAGCAAAAACATAGGGTCATTTCGCTCGACGGTGGATGGCCCAAAGTTCGCGTAGAATCCATCGCGATCCATGAGCTTTTTCCAAGCCACATCATACTTGCTTTCCCCTTCGATTAGATTGAACTGCCATGGAACGTAGCCGATCAGTTCGCGTCCGTGAGAATCCCCTGCGTACTTTCCGCTCTCGTAGGTTCGTGTCAAAGCGGACATCGTGTGCCCATCGGCCGTTTCGTCATTCTTTAAGACAGGAAAGAAAAATTGTCGCTTTTCGTCCCACATTAGCTCCAACATTTTGGCTTTTAAGGCATCCGCTTTCGCGTTGTAAATCGAAGCAACTTGAGTTTGACTGGCAATGGTCGCAATTTCAGCAATCGCTTTCGCATCTGCCCACATGTAAGCATTGAAAGAAGGTCGATAACTTGGCGCTCCGCGAAGAATATCCTTGGTTTGACGGCTATTGATGTTGAATTCCATTCCGTCGTCGTGCCCTGTTTGCCAGAACAACCCAACCTCTGGTACATAGTGTCGCTGTTCCCAACCCTCATAATTACGAATCAAATCAGGAAGAAGATCCACGAGCCAATTCTTGTTGGGGTGGACTTTGTCCACCTCGCGAATCGAATCGGCCAACCAAGTCGAATAGTTTCGAGGCTGCGCACCTGGAGTGCGAAACCAGTACTTCGAATAGTCATTCGCGATTCGAGGTGAACTCAGCCATCGCGCTTCGTACAGTTGGTGGCCTGCTGGACAACTGATTGCACCGTAAGCCCCGGACCAAAATGGTCGATCGATGAATTCCGTAAAGCTGTAACCGCTGTTCGGTGCCCCATAGGTTAAATGCTTGGTTAGTAATTCCCATCGGTAATAATAGGTTGTGGTAACCTGACGGTCTGGGCATTCAAAGAAAGGAATGTTCTGCTCGTACCAATCAAAATCGCGATTGTCCCAAAACGTTTCCGCTTCCAATAGCTTTCGCTTATCAAGAATCTGAGCATAGGAACTGGCCGAACTCCAAATGAGTCCGAGGAAAAGAAACGCTGAAGTGCAACGTCTGAGCAAAAAAGTCATACTGTGAAGCCTATCGAAGTGGGAAGCCTATCAAAATGGGAAGGTGAATTTACCAGGCTCGAAGCGATTGGTTTGCTTCCATGAGCTATTGTGGTTTCTTAGAAAAATAGTCTGAGAACAAATCGGTGGATGGCCATCGTTTTATCGAATCGACAATCTTATGCATCAACGGATCCGCAATGTCGATGAGATACGTGCCGGTCGAGTTAACGGCCTTATTAAATAGGACCGCCCAATTGAATCCATCGTGTCTTCGCACTAGCAAGGCCGCTGTTCCGTCGAGCCTCCCCGTGTGCCAAACGTTCTTTCGCTTTGCATCGATTATTCGCACTTGCCAACCATACCCATAGGATACATTGGGAGAATGTCCTTCGACGTTCCCTACGGGGGGCGAGAACATTTCCTGGATTAGATCGGTATCTAAAGCACGTTTCTTCTTGGCAGGATCAAACTCGCACGCAAACCGAACCAAATCAGCAGCGGAAGCAACCCATCCGCCATGCGAATCCATTGCACCCAGGTCCCAAACTCCGTAGGGCCAGGGGACTAGGCTCTCTTCTGTAGCAACCACCGGCGTTCCTCTTCGATCCGACGAGTCGTTGTATTCTACTTCGGAAGGAAATCGATCTTCGCTCAGTGTTTTGCCAATTCGAGGTCTCGTCATGCCAAGCGGTTGGAAGATAGCTTCCTGAACATACTGCTCGTAACTTATTTTGGATGCTTTCTCAACGATTCGTCCGAGAAGGCAGTATCCAAAATTGGAGTACGCGTATTTGGAACCGGGCTCGAAGTCTAAAGATTGATCCAGCATGTACTCGATAAGGTCTTGGTGGCTCAGGGGAAAGCTAAGCTGGTTATCCTTTGCGATTGTGCGAAAATGGAACATGGGGTCGTAACTTGCCTTGCGGTCCCAACCACCGGTATGGTGCAGTAAATGGCGAACAGTAACACTCTTCCACCTGGGATCTTTTGGTTTCCGAAGCTGCAAGAAAGACACAATCGTATCGTCCAAGCTAAGAGTCTTTTGTTGAACTAGCTTCAGGATCGCAACGGCGGTGATCGGTTTGGAAACACTGGCAATTCGAAAAAGCGAAGTTGGGGAAACCGCTTCCTTCTCATTGGAATCCAGAAATCCAAAAC
>CAITIF010000527.1 GCA_903892365.1 uncultured Pirellula sp.
AATACGGCGTAAGCCACCAGTTCACGCCTGCACCTTCTCGAAACCGAACATAGAACACAAACAATACGATGAAAGCCTGAACAGCAATCGCACTCACTTGTTTGTGGAAACCGCATCTGAAAAAAAGCAGTAACCAAGCCGCCAACAGAACAAAAGCGGGGCCATAATTTGGGAAAAGCATCCAAGCCTGCGCGCCTAGTGCAACAAGGCACGAAAGCACAAGAAATTCCGTGACGCTGACCTGAGAGGCTCTCTTCGCCATTCCATTCTTTCGTTTTCGTATTGATGAGCAATTCTCGACCAGACTACGTTAGCCAAAAACGCTAATTCAATGGCTGTCGTTACTCCAACTTTTCGGGGAACAATTACGAGTTGAGGCTCACAAGAAAATGGAAAGTGTCTTTCCATGCCAAACTCCAAACTCCAAACAACATAACTAAGTCCTAACCAAAGGAATAGCAAGAGAATCAGCAAAGGATCTCTTGGAAGGTATGTCTTTGTCATCGTTACCCCTAAACCTGTGACTTTAGCTTAACGCCCCTAAACTATCTCAACACTTCTTGGGTACGTCGGATACAGATCACGTATCACAGCTTTCGTCACTTCATCTGGCATCGAGTGCCACCGCGAGTGAATTGGGATGGGATGCCGTTGCAAGCTTCTGAACAGTTGAGGACAACTGTTCTACATTGTTTAGCTGTGCTTTGCCGTAGGCCGTAACAAGTCGTTTTGGACGCCGTTACGGCATGGCGTGCTAGGTATGCCGACTTGTTCGATTGGGGCAATTCGGTTCGGACGGGGCTGCCGTAACTGCGCTAGCGTTTGTTACGGCCTACGATCGTGCGGCCTACATTCGTGCGGCCTACTTCGTTTTGCCTAGCAGGTTCTTTAAGAATATTTCGATCGGTCCGATCGCCTTGGTGGTCGCTTGTTCAAAGTTCGAACCACTCGCTAGCGTTCTAAGGATCGTTTCATACTGCGACTTCATCTTCGAATCGTACATCCATCGAATCACGCCGAATCCGATGGTGGCTGCATCTTCGTCATTCATGTTGCCGTTCATCAGCCGTTTCATATCCTCGAGCTGCTTCATAGATTCTGGTACTCGCTTGACCCAGGCTTGGACCCTTGCATCATTTTGGCCAACCAAGTTCGCTAAGGCATTGCGTCCGGCCCCATCTGCAAACCATTTGGGAACACCATCCATCGAGCCCACCCACAGGCTGGCTATCTGCTGAACAAGCGATGATTCATTGATCTTGCTTTCAGTCTTATCAAATATGATCGCGATATAAGTATCGAGCGTTTCTTTGCGCCAATGGCTTGACCATTCGGAAGGTATCGATCGCCCACCCTCTGCCATAGTGCCAAATTCGCTGTAATCATAACGTTGCTTCAATGCAAAAATCGTAATACCTCCCTTTAGAATCGGATCGTTCCCGGTGATCTTGAACATCTTCTTGACCTGCTTCAGCGCGTTGTTGGCTTGCGACAACAGCAACTTCGCATTCTCCTCACCAATATCGCCGATCACGTGAAACTGCTGATCGCTGGCTTCGGATGGCTCACTTTTCGGTGAAACAATTTTCCATTTCTCGCGAGCCCGATCCATTCGTTTGGCCATGAGTTCTTCATGACCAGCCTTGGACGCCCAAGCTTTGCCAACCACCTGATCGAGCTTGCCATCTTGACTGTACCCGTCAAAGGTCGCTCCTTCGCTAATCCAGGTCGCAACCAATTTGATTTTATCGTCCTCCAACGGAGCTCGCCCTAACGGCATGCGTGCTCCCGAGGTACCGCGAAGCTTGCGAATCAGTAAGCTTTCCTCCGGCTTGCCAGCTTCAATGGCCACACCACTGGTCCCGCCCTTGAGCAACCCAGCGAAGTCATCGAACCGAAGGCCTCCAGAATTTCGCGTGCCGTTGTAATGGCAACCATTGCAATTGGCGATCAAAATGGGAGCGATATCCTGGGAAAAGCTTACCGTTTCCTTTCCCGTTGCCATCGCGACCACGGCTGGTTCCGACTTCATCGGGGCAGCCGCATCGGGTGCTTTTTCAGTGACTAGTGACGGCAAAGGGGCCGACGCTGCAGGTCCATCAAACTTCGCACCTTCGGTGACCCACTGTTTTAGTTTGGCTAAGTTCTCGGGAGAAACTTTTCCACCACCACGAGGCATATCTCCGGTTTCAATCACCTCCACAAACCTGCTGCCTACAGGATCCCCAGGAAACAGAACGACGCCATCACGAGTCCCTTTCATGAGCGCTTCAAACGTTGCCATAGAAAATCGACCACGACTTTCATTCACATGACATCGCCCGCATTGACTTACCAGCCAGGGTGCTAAATCGCGAGTGAAGCTAACACCTTTTGATTCACTCGCTTTCTTTTTCTCCTCCATCGATCCGGCCGGCTTCTTGTTCGGTACTGTTCCGCCGGATTTCTTGATCTTGATCAACTCGTCCCAACTAGGAAGATCGTCCAGTTCCGCTCCTTCGATAGCTAACAGCTCATGCGCCTTCTGCAGCTTGGCATGCAAGCCTTTCAGCTCCGTCAATTCTTTGGGAGTGGCTTGCATCACCAGCCCAGGTAGGGCGTCTGAGGCTTCTTGTATGTTCGTGATGCAATCCGAGATTTCGCCCGCCTTTAATTGTTGGCCTGCTTTTACAATAGATTGCTTGAGTGCCCCCAGATCGAAGGCGAGCAAATCGCCAGAAAGGACATAGGCAACGACGAATAGGATCGAACAGCATCTCGACATCATCATTCTTTCACCTGCACGCTTTTGGACGCCATGTTCGGAATCTGGAACTACCGGTTGGCAATAATCGCAGCGATAATGCCAACACCCAAAATCAAGACGATTGCGATTACCGTGATGATTACTGCCGTGTTCGACTTATTCTTGGGTACTGCCGTCTTGGAGGCAATGGTTGGTCCAGCTGCCGACTTGGGCTTCTCCATGGGTTTGACTAATGGCGACCCAGATCCAGACGCATTTTGCGGGCCAGACATGGGCGAATTGGCTTTTGCAATCGCTTGACTCTTCGACTTTTGAGCGTTCGGCTTGCTGGTGTCTCGCACAAGATCGATCTTGCTATCGATCGAGGAAGCATCGCTTTTTGCAATCGCTCTTAAAACACCACTATCGGAAGCAGAAAGGCTAACCACGGCGCTCCCCAAATTCATTTTGCCACCAATGGTGCCGCTACCGCGATTGGCGACAGTGTCGATGTTCTGTTGAGAACGAACCTTGCCGTCCAAAATATCGGTCACGGACAAATTGTTGTCCCGATGTTTGGAGGGATTGTCCTTGGTCTCTTCCCGGTACTTCTTGAGCCAAGCTTCTAATATCTCGGCGACTTGAAGGCAAGAAGTGTACCGAAATTTCGGATCCTTTTGCATCATCTTGACGCAAACGCCATCCAGTTCCCCAGGGCAATCAACTCGTTCTTTTCGAATATCGGGCGGCATCGAGTTCTGGTGCTTGATGATTCGGCTTGCAATGCTGCCGTCAGGAAAAGGTGGATGGCCCGTCAGCAAAAAGTAAAGGGTGCACCCAAGTCCATACATATCAGCGCGGCTATCAATCTTGTGGCTATTGATAGCCTGTTCGGGTGGCAAGTAATCCGCAGTCCCCAAAACCTTGTCGTTGTATTCCATCGTCAAGGATGCATCGGTGTCTTCTGAAAACAAAGCCAACCCAAGGTCCAAAACCTTGACCACACCATCTTTGTTAACCAGGAGGTTCGCCGGCTTCACGTCTCGGTGAATAAGTCCAGCCTCATGAGCATGTTGCAATCCACGAGCTGCTTGTGCGACATAGTCTGCCGCGACGGCGTAAGGTAATGGGCCATGCTTACGAACCAAGTTTTGCATGTCCGCACCTTCGACGTACTCCATCACCAAGTAGTGGGTGTCTTTTTCGTTATTGATATCGTAGGCCCGAACAATGTTGGGGTGGTTCAGCGACGCGATGGCCTTGGCCTCTCGCTGAAACCGTTCTAGATAGCTGTTCTTGCCCAACTTGGATTTTGGAAGAACCTTGATGGCACGCTGGTGCTTCATCAAGATATGTTCCGCCAGATAGACACTGCTCATTCCGCCAGAACCAAGGTGCCCTAAAAGCTTGTGGCTACCCAAAAAGAAGCCCTTGTATTTGCCCTGAAGAATTTTCTCGCTTTGCCAACGTGTGATAACACCGGCGTCTTCAAGCTCCTTGCAAACGACCACTGGGTCCTCTGGCAGTACCCCGTCGTGCCGGGCCCGAATCACATCCAGCTGAGCTTGAAGCTTACCTGACTCGACGAGTCGGCTTTTTTCAATAAGTTCAAAAATTCGGTCCGATGTAATCTGCGTCATGCCAAATTGTTCCTCGAAGAACCACGATTGAGTCTTCGTGATACTCGATGCACTGTCCCCATCAAATTAGTCGAAATGGCAACCCTGCATCATTGCAACAAGTCGGCCGTGCCCATCGATAGACACCTACTATTTTACTGAAATCTTGTCCGAAGAATATGTAGTGTCCAAGGAAGTTAACAGGTTTTCCAAGGTTTTCCAGAACGAGGTTCTGTTGAAGTGGGGCTGTTAGCCTCGTTGAATACGTAACGCCGGGGCGCTTTGCTTCGTCCACTACATTACGTCGGGACTCTTTTCCTTGTCCACTACATTACGCCGGGACTCTTTTCCTCGTCCACTACGTAACAGCTGGGACTCGTTGTTTCGTCTGCTACGGTCGGAGTGACTACGGTGGCGAGGTAGGCTAGACTAAGGCTCGCCGGGATTGCAATGGAATGAGTCCGGCGAAGTTGTTTTCGTTGATTTGCTGACTTTTTGACGCTGATTCCTCTTTGTGAACTGGAGCTTTACCCGAAATGAACCGACCCCTCTCAATGGAACGCAGAAACTTTTTAGGTGCTGGAGCTGTCGCGGCAGCAACCGCGGCGTATCTAAGTGCCTCCCACAGCCTTGCATCCCCCGTACCAACGACGGAGGCCGATACAAAGTCTGCAACGGTCGTCCCACCTACCGGCAAGAGAATTCTGCTCTCTTGCAAACTGACCATGATTTCCAATGAGTCCAATGGAAAGAAGCTGTCGTTGGTTGAGCGGCTCAAGCTTGCCGATCAAGCTGGCTTCGATGGCGTGGATTTTGATGAGGCGGGAAACTTCACGGTCGATGAAGCACGAAAGGCTGTTCAGGAATCAGGCGTTTTTTGCCATAACGCGATCAACCATCAGCATTGGCAAGTCCGCCTCACGAGCGGAAACGCAGCCGATCGTGCTAAAGGCGTTGCTAATATCGAGCATTGTTTACGAGTATCCCATGCCATCGGCGGCAGTGGTGTTCTGATTGTTGTAGGACGTGGCGACGATGGTACGGAGCAAGAGGTTGAAGCCAGGGCCTCCGAGGAAATTAAAAAGCTGATTCCTCTCGCCGCCTCGCTCGGCCAACCTATTTTGTTCGAAAACGTTTGGAATAAGCTGCATTACGATCACGACCTTCCCCCAGAGCAGTCGCCAGACAAGTTCATTCGGTTCGTGGACAGTTTTAATAGCCCTTGGATCGGAATGTATTACGACATCGGAAACCATTGGAAATATGGACAACCAAGAGCTTGGCTGAACGCATTTGGACGCCGCGCCGTCAAACTGGATGTGAAGGGCTTCAGCCGCGCCAAAAACAAATTCGTCGACATTACGTCGGAAGAAGACGATCTTCCTTGGGCCGAAGTCCAAAAGGGACTCGAAGAAATCAACTTCACCGGCTGGGCAACCGCCGAAGTTGGTGGCGGCGGACTGGAACGATTGACCATCGTCCGAAAACAAATGCAAAAAGCCTTTGGATTGTCTTGATCGTCCACGTTATCCGCCTAGAGCTAAGCCAACCAAGCTCGTTTTGAAGTTGCGTTACCTGACTATTCATGGGCTCAAAATCCTGAATCTCGATGGACGCAACTTCAAAGGGCGAAAGCAGCGTGACGAATTTATGGTAGTTTCGGTTGATTCCGATCCGGGTAGAATGACCGGACGGATTGTTCGCTTGGCGGCCCATTTTTCTCTCAATCACGCTTAACTTATGCAAATTAAACGTAATCCAACTCGAAGCGTCTCAATCGGTTCGATATCCGTCGGCGCTGAACATCCCATCGCTGTGCAGAGCATGACGGCAACCGCCACCACGAATATCGATGCGACCGTCGCTCTTGTGAACGATCTGCAAAAAGCGGGGGCCGATGTCGTTCGCATCGCGGTCGACAGCGACAAGGACGCCGAAGCATTGGCGGAAATTCGTCGCCAGACAACCGCCAATCTGTCCGTGGACCTTCAGGAAAATTATCGATTGGTCGAGAAGGTCGCTCCGCATGTCGACAAGGTGCGATACAACCCTGGCCACCTGTACCACCACGAAAAAACGCGCCCCTGGCAAGACAAAGTGAAGTTTTTAGCTGACGTGGCGGGCGCTAACGATTGTGCAATGCGAGTCGGTGTAAACTGCGGAAGCGTCGACCCGAACCAAAAAGAACTGTTCGACAGCAAAGACTCCTTGGGCCCGATGCTAGCCTCTGCGACGGAGCATTGCGAACTGCTCGACTCGATCGGCTTCACCCGCTACGTTGTTTCGCTCAAAGATAGCGATCCATCGAATGTCGTTACCGTCAATCAACGCTTTGCGGAACTTCGACCTGACATTCCTCTGCACTTGGGAGTTACCGAAGCTGGGCTTCCACCAGATGGCATCATCAAGACACGAATCGCTTTCGAGCAATTGATCGGACGTGGCATCGGCGACACGATTCGCGTCAGCTTAACAGTGCCAAACTCCAAGAAGTCGATGGAGATCGAAGCAGGGCGGCAAATCATCGATGACATTCGCAATGGACGCCTGCGATCTGTGGTGGCTCTCGACCCAACCAAGCTCAATATCATCTCCTGCCCAAGTTGCTCCCGAGTAGAAAACGAAGCGTTTGTCGAGCTAGCTCAAGATGTCAAGGCGATGACGCAATATGCGAAAGACTACGCCATCACGATTGCTGTCATGGGTTGCCGAGTGAACGGACCGGGCGAAACCGATGATGCCGATCTTGGATTGTGGTGTGGGCCTGCCAAAGTCAATCTCAAACGTGGCGGGGAAGCGATTGGTGCCTACCCCTACGATGAAATTCTACCCAAGCTTCGCGAAGAACTCGATCGCTTGATCCTGACCAAGCAGCAGAGCAGCTCGGCCAAAGCTTAACGACCTAACTCAATTTACTTTCCATCTGAACAGACCTCTCGCCTAGGATCAACGTGTCAAACAATCGGCAACTGGTTTCTGAAGCATCGACCTGGATCGTCAAGGTGGGATCGCGATCCTTGACCGGAGACGATGGCCTGCTTGATCAAGCTCAAGTTGCTAACTTGGCAAGGCAGCTGATCATGCTGGTTGAAATGGGTAAGCGGGTCGTCTTGGTATCCAGCGGCGCGGTTGCCAGCGGAGTCGGAAAATTGGGACTGACCAGTCGACCATCCGACCTTGCAACGCTGCAAGCTGTCGCGGCGATCGGCCAAACGCACCTCATCCACGTTTACGAACAAACGTTCGCCAAGCATGGTCGACTTGCTGCTCAAGTTCTCTTGACCGCATCCGAACTGGACGATCGCGTCGCTTATTTGAACGTTCGCAACACACTGCGAAGGCTTTTGGAACTGGGCGCCATTCCAATCATTAATGAAAACGACACCGTTGCTGTCGACGAATTAAAAACCACCTTCGGCGACAATGATCGACTTGCCGGGATGGTTGCAGGGCTTCTAGAAGGAAGTCTGTTGGTCATTCTCAGCGATGTTCAAGGCCTATACGACCGTGACCCAAGCGATCCCAACGCACAGGTCGTTTCGGCCGTCGAACGAATTGATGAATCGATTGAAGAAATGGTTCGCGATCGAAAAACGGGTGTTAGTAAAGGCGGAATGGCTAGCAAACTCGCCACCGCCAAATTCGTGACGAACAGTGGCCAAAGTGTTATCATCGGCTGGGGCCGAGGCCCGGATGTCTTGGTTCGGTTGGCCCGAGGCGAATCGATTGGTACGTTGTTTGTGCCACAGTCAAAAGCCATTTCGCCACGCAAACGTTGGATTGGCTTTTCAGCTCAACCAGCTGGGCAATTGTCGGTGGACCAAGGGGCCGCAAGAGCCATGTGCGAAGACGGAAGAAGCTTGTTGGCCATTGGGATCAGAACGGTAGAAGGGGATTTTGGAAAGGGAGATGTCGTTTCCATCATCAACGAACAGGCTACGGAGATTGCTCGCGGGCTGATCAACTACAATGCGACCCAGGTAAAGCAAATTCGAGGATGCCGATCGGATCGGATCGAGCAGATATTGGGACAATGCCCCTACGAAGAGGTTATTCATCGAGACAATCTCGCGATCGTTTAGAACTCGCAATCGCTTAGGATGCCAAATGCCGATTCAACTCAAAAAAGGAAGAGCCCTTGATTCACTCAGCCTGACACCCCTGATCGATGTCGTCTTCTTGCTGCTGATTTTCTTCTTGGTAGCCACCCGGTTCGCTCAGGATGATCGCGAACTTCCTGTTCAATTGCCATCCGCTTCGAGTGCCGTCCCCATGACGATGGAACCGAATGAACTTGTGATCAATGTGGATGCATCCGGCCAATACATGGTACGTGGCGAACTAATGGCGATCGATCGCGTTGAAGAAATCGTGAAGCAAGCCGTCGTCGACAACCCCATCAATCAGATGGTAATCATTCGAGGCGACCGCACAGTCGCCTTCCAAGCAGTCGTTGCAATTATGGATCTTTGCACCAAACTGAAAGTGCCATCTTACAAGATTTCCACCGAACCACGGGAGGATTCATGAACTTGCCTGCCACGCGAGCCAAACCCAATTCCGGCTTGATTGCCCTGGATGCAGCCTTAATGCTGTTGGGGGTGTTGGTGCTGTTGCTGGTCGTTCGACTCCTAAGCTTCGATAACCCAAGCCCATTCTACAACGCATGGACGTACTTGCTGGCCATCCCGACAGTTCTTATCGCGACTTCCATGCTGACGCGAGTTCTTGCAAACGATTTCGTTGAGAAGTCGGTTCAGTTGGGTTTTCTTATCAGCGTGCTTGTTCACTTGTTTCTTACGCTGTTCGCGTTTAATGTGGTTTTATTTCAAGAACCATGGCCATCGAAAGCGAATCAGGTTGCTGCCGAGGCCACAAGTCCAGTCAAAATGCCAAAGTACTTTGAGCAGACAAACCCTCAAAGCGATTCGCGACCAGACTACTTGCAGCCCGTCAAAACAGACTCGACCAAAGC
>CAITIF010000528.1 GCA_903892365.1 uncultured Pirellula sp.
CGGAGCGATCGGGCTCGATGGCAAGAGTTGGTTGAGCAGTCGCGTCGACTTTTTGATCCCAGTCCTTGCCGCTTCGGTTCTCTTCAGGGCCAAGTACAAAGCGATCATGGATCGATTGGGCTTGTTACCAAAAATCGCACCTGAGGTTTGGGACAAGGCTTGGAATGTCAATTGCAAGCCTGTGGGTGATGGTCGATTGGCACTTCGGTATCTCGCACCCTACGTATTCCGAGTTGCGATCAGCAACAGTCGGATCGTGAAGGTCGAGCCAGGTGTCGATGGCACTGGGAGAGTGACATTCACGTACCGCCGTAGTGGTACGTGTGTTTACAAACCGATGACCGTAAGTGCCGAAGAGTTCATTCGTCGCTTCTTGCAACATGTGCTTCCCAGCGGATTTCAAAAGGTGCGTCACATTGGCTTCGCTCATCCGCGAGCCAAGACGAATTGGGAATGGTTGTCGATGTTGGTGACGGTGACATTGAACATGGTGTACGTCTTGACCGTAGCGGCCAAACTGCCGCTCGAGAAGCCAACGTTGAAATGCCCAGAGTGTGGCGGTGCATTGGTCTGCCTCGGATTCGTACCGAGCGCACCACGCCGCTTGCCAGAGTTCGACACGAGCTAACGCCGAAGAGACGTTTCGAAATAAGTGACTTCCTTTGAACGACGCGAAGTTCGTTCTGCGTGGAAGGACTGTACCAAGGCTAAAAACGACTCAAAATTTCGCTGGCAAGCAAGAGAAACAGCATTGCGAGCGAGGCCATAATCGATGAGACTTGTTCGACCGAACAGGATTTATTCACTTCAATAGACGCAAGACCACCATCGCTCACAGTGGAGCTGGCTAATGGAAGCGAGACAGAGGGAAGCAAACCCCTTAAGCAAACCCCTTAAGCAAACCGAGTACCAACAATCTTCAAACCGGCCACGCTGTCGCGGCGAGTGGCATCCCTAGCGGATCAAGAACTGCCGCTTGGGCTTCTCGAACATGGGTTTAGATTCTGGCTAACCTATTAAGCCCCTCACCATAGATCGGGCAATCACCCGTAGTCCAGCCCGCAGTCGTCCCTAGAACAACGACGCAGAATCTAAACCTTTATATGTTATGCAGTTCTGGGTAGTTGGACGGCGTTTCTTACGAGTGTCGTCAACGCATTTTGAGTTCGCGTCCGTATCATCTTGGACATCATGGGTGAAAGGAAAAGCCAAGGAGTAACAGGAAGCATTGAACCGCCGATTGCAAGGAGTATCCAGGTCAATCCTTGAGCCCAAGGCACACCGAAGCCAACGCCGAATGCTCGACCAAACGCAATGCCGCCAACAACCCCGAAGAACAATCCAAGTCCAAGTCCGAGCATGAACGGGAATCGCATCAAGAATCTTCGCATCGTTTCGACGCCACCGAGTTCTGCGTCAAGAGACAGTTCATGCCCATGAAGTTCGAGGTGAATCCTCGAAGCGCCGAGCAATGGATTTTGTCTTGTACTGTTTAGACCGGGGCCAGACAGGTCAACCGACTTGCCGTCGCGTTTGACAATAGCGAATCCGTTGTTGGTCAATGTCACGAGTGCCGCTTGAAGCAC
>CAITIF010000529.1 GCA_903892365.1 uncultured Pirellula sp.
AACCATCGCTTAGAACGACTGCGCGATCGATTTCGCGTCCGTTGACCAAGACTGTTTGCAAAGGCTGAATCAGATGGTCCTCTCCATGACGCCTAATGATGGCGGCTCGTCGACTGAGATCGCCACGTATCGCGAGATCGACCGAGTTTCCTGGGAAAGCTTGGCCAATAGACACCTCCACCTGGTCGCAAATCGCATAGCTCCCAACGCCATCGATCCATAGGATTTTGGGAGGAGACATCATGACCGAAGGGGGAGAATGAGGAACAAGCCTAGCGAGATGATTGATCATACACGTTTCCTCTCGTTTCGACTCTGCCAAATTGAAATCAAGTGTTTATAAAATCGGCCCGACTTTTGAGGTCGGACCGATATCGTTTCGAATCACGTCCCATGCAGTGGACAACGCAATGACTCTCGGGAATTTCACCGTTGAATACTATCGATTGTCGACCAAGGAACTAACTGAAGGCGCGGACTCTTCATCGAAGTAGCTCGTGATCTGCTCAATTAGATCTGCTGGAGCTTCTTCGCTCAGAACAGGAATGCCAGAGGATTCATCCATGACATCGGTCAATCGCTCTTCCACATCGATCCTGGTTCCAATGTCAGCAACTGTCTGACGCACCGAACTGACTTGGCTGTCGTTAACACTGAATTGATTGCTTGTCTTGGCGACTTCTACCATCGTCAAACGAGCCTGAAGGTTTTCCACTTCCACTTCGAGCTGTCGTTTCGCAGCAAGCATTTCATCGAGCTTCCGACGAGCACCTTCCAAGTTCCGTTCGCGTGCCGAAAGCACCTTTTCTAGCTTGTCTGCCGTTGCTTCTTGAGTCTGATAACTCTTGAACCGGTCGCTCAAGTCTTTATGAACTTGCTCCATGTCGAACTTTTTGCCATTGTAGGTAACGTAGGTGACGCCGCTTTGTGCATCCTCTTTCAGCTTGAGAATGGCATTCTTCGACTTGGTAAGAGAAGCCTTCTTGGCTTCCACTTCCCGTTGCAGTCTGGCAACCTCTACCTCTTCTCGTGCGATCACTTTCAAGTTATCAGCGATCTCCGGCTTCAAGTCGACAATCATGTCGCGCGCTCTTTTGATTTCGACATCCAAAGGAATTTGCTCCTTGATTTTGTCTCGCAACGAGTGATAACCCGTCTTCATGTAGCTAGCGGCGGAGGTGCCAAGAAGCAGTCCACCAGCACCTAAAACGATCGCCGATCCTAAAACAATTTTCTTAAGCATGGTTCTTTCCCCCAAAACGTAGATGAAACAGACGCGGAAATGCCCGCCCTGCCGCTCCCATTCATCGCATCGTGTCGTCATTCAGATTGCCCTGTGCAATCCATTCCCATGAAAACCGACCAGACTTGAGGGCCACGGACAAAGAAGAATTCGCAAACGTTACTAATTTCTTGGAAGTTTTTTTCCTCTTTTGCTCACTTCTTGCGCCTCGTCCTCAATCCGACTTGACTCCATTTTGGATTTTTCTTAATCCCAAACAGTTCGGAAAATCGCCAACCCAATTTCAAGATTTCATGATCCCCGACAACATCCCAATCAACTCCAAGGAATTCTCGATCAAACCAGCCACCTCGTGGTTGCTAGGGATCATTGCATGCATTTCCTTGGCTGGTTGCCGCCAACGGGCATACACCGAACTGTATGTCGAGAACATGGCAAGCGAGATTCGAGTTCTGGAGGATCGTGTTTATGAATTCGACGCCGCCTACCAAACGCTTGAACGCGAGAACGCAGAACAACGACGCATCAACGCCAGCCTAGAGGCCAAGCTCCGTGAATTAAAAGACGAGCCGGAATCGATACAACCCTCCAAGGGAAGCCGACTAAAAACCCCGCCAAAGATGAGAACGAAGCCAGAGCCCTATTCGCTACCTGGCGAATCCATCCTCGAAGACGTCGTTCCACCCAGCGCGAAAAATAATACACCCTCGAAGGTGGAATCGATCCTGGAACTCTCGCCAGCGCCGGAAATGTTGGAAACGCCTCCCGAAGTCAGTAGAACTCCGGTTGCCCCACCAAGCCGAAGCCCAACCGCCAAACCGCTCGAACCTGTGTCCCCTCCATCCATGGAATTGCCTGCTCCCGCAGACGCGAACACGACGAAGAACCCAGTCGAAGAGGCACCCGTACTACCCTTTCCTGATCCGCAAGCTCTGGATCTCCGAAAGGGACGCAAGACCAAGCCCCCCTCGATCGCAGACGATCAGCTCGTCGAACAGGTTGATATGCCTAAAACGATGTTGACCGGCCGAGGCCCAGCAAAACCCTCGACCATTGCGATCCCAGTTGGAACCTCCCAATCCCTCCCCCCCACCGCGACTCTGATCACTCCGCCAACGCCTGACATTCTTGGGCCAAAAAGTACAAATCCCGAGGACTCCAGCAAGCAGCCCGCATTGCTTCCACCGGGCACAAGCAATCTCCACGGAAACGCACAGGGGCGCGTTCAGCAAGGAAAGATCCGAATGCCCGAGGGTAGCGCTGTTCAATGGGCGTCAGCAAATGTCCCCGTAGAGCCGACAACGCAAGAAGCAGTCCTGGATAAGAAAATAGTCGACATTGCATTTCACCCTACCATGTGTCGTGGGCACAATTTCGACTCGAACCCCGGCGACGACGGTTTGTACTTGGTTGTTACCCCTCTCAATGAGGCAGGACAAGTAATTAACCAACTAGGTTCTTTAACCGTGATCGTCGAAGAAGATGGCCTTGAATCGAAGGATGGCACTTCCAACGAATCTCACGCTCGAATTGCCGGCTGGGAAATAACGAAAGAAGAGCTTCAGGAATCACTAAATCCAATCGGATCAGCTCAGGGCTTTCATCTAAGCTTGCCTTGGAAAGAAACCAGTCCAAAAGGACAGATCGTAACGGTATACCTGAAGTACGAACTAGATGATGGGCATGTTTTCGTCAATCAACGCAATATCCAAATGCGTAAACCATCTAAGGGACAGTCTGTTTGGTCTCCTCGGTAGCAACACCCACGACCGATCCGCTTTTTAGAGCTATGGTAGGGACATTGCCTGCTGTCCAGAACCATTGATAATGTAGACCAGTTGTCCGCATCTGTTCCGAAGCTTGTAACAATTCCCCAACTCACGCTTACACCAATCGGCTCTTTACGCCAGCCACGACATTGAAGGTGCAAGGTGTCCAACTTTCCGAATATTGTAATCCGCTGCAACTTAGGATTCCGGATGATGTAGCCATCATCCAATGTTGATGATGACGATTTGCTTTGCGAACTGGCTCGTCGGTCTTTATCGAGTGCAACACTGCCCGCCGTGTGAATTGGCTACCACGCTGCCATGTTTCTGGACAAATCGTTCCGGACAAAGCGATACAAAAAAGAAACCATGATTCTGCCCTCAGGGGTGTCATTGTTCGGCAATCATCGGATTTACAGTCGACCTCCGATCCTGATGTCTCCCAAGCTCTTCTCGATATTCGTTCCAAAAGCAATCGCCCGATTTAAGTTATCGAAATTCTAAAACCGGTACCGGTTTCTCGCCGCGTTCTCGAGTGAAGATTTCGAAAGTGCCTCAACCCTAGTTTCTTAGAGGAGATCCATCGCACGCATCTTGAAAGGGCTGGGTAAATGCTTATCTCCACGAATCATTCTATGGCTTCGATCGCCGAAAAAATCTTGTTTTCGTGATAGTCGACGCTGGTCGATTCTCTTTCGACAATTTACGGGAAGTACTCCGACTGCATTTCGAAATCGATTTAACCTACGACAATAATTAGATGGACAGACGAAATTTTTTCGCGCCACAACCCTCGCCATCGTCGTGGATCAAGGCTCCCAATCAGTTCCTGTCTTGCATCGACACGGACCACTCAGTATAGCTTTGACAATTCGTGGGATTCAATGACTGGCCTCCGTTGCTTCTTTGGTCCCCTCGTCCAGACAGGACCTTTTCAGCCAGAAAAAACTGTTCGAAAGCAAGCCTGGGATGCCCCAAACGCTAGATGTGACGTGCCAAACTAAAGAGTACTACGAACAGCTCTATCGAAAACGGGCTGACCCGTGGGATTATTATTCCGCAGCCGAACAAGCGAAATACAACCGCATGATCGAAATGGCAAAGCGGTTTCAGCCTTCCCCCCTGCGAGTCCTGGACGTGGGATGTAGCCTAGGATGCCTTACGGAAAAACTGGCGGACTACGCACCCGACGTTTACGCATTCGATATCGCCGAGTCGGCGGTCCAAAGGACTCAAGAACGCTGCGATCGATTAAAGTCCAAGACAAATTTCCATGTCGAACTGGGTGACGCCGTTCATCCAAATCACCCAAATGCCTACTTCGATGTCATCTTCCTTGGGGACGTCATCGGAAATCTACCTAACGAACAAGACCAACACCTCGCGATTCGAAACACCCTAGCGTTGCTCCAACCGGATGGAATTTTAATTCTGACCGATTGCATGAAATGCTATCGCCAAAAAACCTATGTGGCGATGGTCGAAGCGATGGGGGGCCAAGTGATGGAGAGAATTTATCATCACGATCGATACTGGATCAAGTTTCGAAGTCTCGTAAAGCAATTCGGCAAGCCTGAACAGATTCGTTCCTTGCTTGGAAGCATAGGTGTTCATCGCGCGTTCACTCGACTGGGAAGCTTACGAGGACCAGCTGGTTCCAAACACTTCGGGTTGGTGGTGAAGCAAACTAGCAGTCAATCTGTCGAACAAGCTGCAACGCACACGCCAGGTGCAGATCACTTAGTCGATTTTGTACCTTCGTAACTTTTGACGAAGGGTGGATCGATGAAGCCCAAGCTGTGCAGCGATCGTTGCTCGGTTGCTCTGAAACGCTCGCATCATCGATTCTAAAAGTGGACGTTCAACAGCCTCCAGGAATTCCTCATACATGTCCCCAAACACATCACCTTGGCTTCCGCTGTTGACCCGGAGTCCTTGATGCTCCAAGTACTTTAAATGAGCGTCCATCCATCGCTCGACCTCTTGCTCCAAAGCGGTAGTTGCGACCTCATTAGCGGAACGATGACTTGGAACTGCTTCTTGAAGATCGGAAACTTGAATATGACCGCCGCGCGACAAAACCAGCGCCCTCGCGATGGCGGACCGCAGCTCCCTGATGTTCCCTGCCCAAGCTTGCGATCCAAGCCACTCTTCGGCTTCGGGGGAAAAGGACACTTGGCCATCTTGGCTTTGCCTTTGCAACCAATCTCGCGCAATCGGAACAATGTCTTCCCGTCGCTCTTGAAGCGATTTCAGTTCGATAACAAAAACACAAAGCCTCTGTCTCAGTTCCTCAAGAAACTCCCCTTCAGCAACCAGTTCCTTCAAATCGCGTTCGGTAGAAGTGATCACGCGTGCGGCACAGGTTCGTGTTTGGGAGTCACCCATAGGCGTATAACACCCCTTTTCGAGCACTCGCAACAACTGAGTTTGCAATGTCAGTGGCAAGTCCGCGACTTCCTCAATAAAAAGAACACCCTGGCCAGCGAGTTCGAACGCACCAGAACGAGCTCGCAATGAATTCTTGGTGACGTGGGAGGAACTGCCCAGCAATTCCAAGCTCAGCGCGATCGGAGAAATAGCGCTTGGCACATACACCAGAAACGGCTTGCTGGCTCGCAAACTGTGACGATGAATGGCCGAGGCAACTGCCTCTTTACCGATTCCTGACGGACCATCCACGTGCACCGACATATCCCCTTTGGATGCCAAAGCAATCTGCTTGTAAACATTTTGCATGGCGGGCGACTTCCCCAAGAGGCTGCCGAAATGAAGCACGGGCGAGCTTGTCTCTGCCGGTGCTTGGACGCTCGATTGCATGGCTCGCTCGATGGTTCGCAAGGCCACGTCCAAATCAAATGGCTTGGTCAAATACTCGACGATTCCAGAATCAATCGCTTGGATCGCGCTAGAAAGATCACCAAACGCCGTCATCATCACAATGGGAACCTTCGGTTGCAATCGGTGAATCGCCGCAGTGGCTTCGAACCCGTCCATTCCCGGCATACGCATATCCAGCAGCACGGCATCAAGAGCCGTCGCTTCCGACAAGGACCGAATCGCAGACTCTGCATTCGGAAAGCTCTTGCACACGTACCCTCGTTGCTCGATTCCTTTCTTTAATGCCCAGCAAATCGCCTGTTCGTCATCGATCACCCAGATCACTTTTTGCATTGGTTTACTCCCACGATATCGGCCGAACATCCATCATGAATCGAGTAGTGTTGTCGCGTCTTTCCCAGCAGAGCGTCCCCTGCTGCCCTTCTGCGACTTGCTTGCTCATGGCCAACCCCAGACCAACACCCTCCCGTTTTGTCGTGAAAAAGGGTTCAAACATAGTTTCTGCAACTTTCTGTGTCGGCCCCTGTCCGTCATCCGTCACCGTCCACCGGATCATTGGTATCTCCCCGATCGAAACTTTCTGCGTCAGAAAACTAACCTTCCCACCAGGGCCTGCAGCCTCGATCGCATTCAAGACCAGATTGATCAAGGCACTTACCACCGATGCTCCAAAACCAATTGAAACTCGATCGCAATCGAATCCTTGCGAACTTATTTCATCCAACGATTGAGAGCTTATCGCGAAATCCACGTTTTGGTGCATGGCGATAGGACGAGTCAATTGGACAACGGCATCCACAATTTGCTTGGCCGACAACGCTGGTTCCGAACGGTCTGTTTTCGTAGTACTGATGGTCAGCAGACGCTGAATCGTCTCTTCGGCAAGTTGCATTTGTTTGAGTGCGATTGGAAGCCCTTCTTCCAAGTCGCCAGTCGATTGGCATGTTTGAATGGCTAGTCTCGCTCCAGTCAGCCGATTGCGGAGCTCGTGCGAAAGCCCGCTCGCCATGAGATTGATCAAACGCGTTCGTTCGGCTTTCACAATCTGCCCCATGGATCGCTCCAACTGCAGACTCATCGTATTGACCGATTGATGCAGCGAATGAATTGCATCGATAGGCCCTTGCGGCGTCTCCAGTCGAAAAGTACCGTCGGCAATGGATCGTACATGAGCACCCAGCGACTCGATTCGCGAGCCGATACGATTGGCAACCATCGCGGCAACCAAGGCAATCGCCAATGAGGCAAAGATACCGGTCGCTAACGGCAAAACAAACGCTTGCACCGATGCCGCTTGCGAATCCAAAGCATTTTCCAGCAACACCAAAAAACGCGAACGCTTTGCCGAACTAGATTCCGGAATGGAGAGACAAATCGCGTTAAAGTTGCCTTCCGAAGCGAGCTGGATTTTCTGAAGACCAGGCCCCTGCTTCGCAAGATTCGCAACACGACTGGGTGGCATTGAGCTCGGAAAGCGACTAGATGCAGCCTGAACCGATAAGACTTCGGAACCCTCAGAATCCGAATAGGTAGCGACCATAAGCCCTGACAGATCTTGAATCTGAGTCAAAACAGATGGTGTGAGCGGGTAGGCAGCGTTGGTGCAAAGGTCGCCGGTCGAGAGTAAACGCTTCAAAGACGTTCGTCTCGAAGCGGTGTCGGCTGCCCACTTAGAAACAAACATGACTCCCAACGCGGTCACTGCGATTGCAATGACCATGGGAAACAAAAATTGAAAACGAAGTGAGCGTTTCGTCAATCTAATGGTACTTGACCCATTAACGAACATTCAGTTCCTGCGGCATTAGCGCCCAGATCTTGGGCTGCCCCGTTTTACTTTGAAACGCATCGCGAAGCAGGGACAGGGTAGTATTGAAACGAAAGCCCCGATGTCCCATCAGCCCAATGAGCTTGGATTCCCATTCGGCAAACGCACCTTCTTTCAAGGCACCGTCCAAACCGATGTCGATATCTCCGTCCCCTGAATCGTCAAGCATACGGAACAGATCAAATCCGCTTGCGGGTTCGGGCTTCGAAAGGATCTTAAACTTTTCGATTCCTGATTTCTTTGCAACAACAGCTACGCAGTCGTCGACTCCCCCCAGTTCGTCCACCAATCCATGCAGCTTAGCTTGCTCGCCGGACCATACGCGTCCACCAGCAAGAGTCTGCAGCTTTTCAACGGGGATGTTTCGCGACTTGCTAGCAATAGACAAGAACCGTTGATAGACATCATCGATGAATCGCTGCATGTTGGCAATCTCCGCATCGGACCAGGCGCGATCGATTGCGTTCGAAGAAGCCGACTCATCCAATGACACCGATTCTACATGCACACCAACTCGGCGCAGCATCGTTCCAAGACTCAGCTTCAGCGAGAACACACCAATGGAGCCAGTGATGGTGCCACGTTCGGCGTAGATGGGTTGCCCGATACAAGTGATCCAATACCCTCCGGAGGCTGCCATTTCTCCCATGGAGAAAACGACAGGCTTCTTCTTGGCCAATTGGTCCAAGGCTTGGCGAATCGCCTCGCTTGCGGTTGCACTTCCGCCGGGCGAATTGATGCGCACAACAACACCTTTGACCCGATCTTCTTGAGTGAGCTCCTCGATCGCCTTGACGGTAGGTCCGGAAATGATTTCACCTGGCGACGCTTGTTTGCCATCCATGATCGACCCGCTCAAATGCAATACAGCAATCGAATCTTCCTTGACGCGCTGAGCTTCCTTGGGGCCCGCCATCGCCTTGCTCATCAATTCAAAAAACGAGATATCTCGTTTGGGTTTTGCTTTCGGCGTCGTCCATTCGATGTCCTTTCCTGCCGACTCCTGAACCGTGGTTCGCATTGAGCCATACGGGGCAAGCTTGGTTACAAGCCCGGCAGCTAATGCTTCGGCAGGGAGAAGCATACGTTTCTTTTGCAAGTCTCTAATGGCGGCATTGGTCAAACCGCGTCCTTTTGCAATTCGCGAGATTTGCGCACCGTTGATCGATTCCAGCATCGCTAGATAGTGGCTCTTTAGATGTTCGCTCATAACGGGGTTCGTATAAGGTTCTACGGCCCCCTTAAAGTCTCCCGCCCTTACGATCGATGCTTTGACACCAACCAAATCCATCGCGTCACGATAGAACATGGTTTCAAGAGCGGACGAAGGCATATCAACACCACCGAAATCAGCCATTACAATCTCATCGCAACTGGATGCGATCGACAAGTGAACGTTGCTGGCGTTCTCCAGCCAAGCAATGATCTTTTTGCCTTTTGCTTTCAGTTTCTCAAGCCGCCGTGCAAGCTCGTCCAACTGAGCTGAATTGAAACCGATATTCGAATCGGAAAGATCAAAAAGAACGTGGCTTAAGTTGGGTTCGTTGGCCATCTCATCGATGTAATCGCACAATCGATAAAATGACTTGCTTTTTCCGACACCACCTCCCAGCAGCAAGCTGGTTGGGTCGAACGAGGCCGCTTGAGCCAAATCATCGTACGATCCGCTCAATGCAATCGCTCGAAGCTGCTTCTTGGGTGGCAGTTTTTCTTTGGCCGGCTTCTTGGCAGGCTCTTGTTTGGCTTCCGGAGCTTTTTCTTCGGGAGTCTTTGCTGCTTCCGGGTTTTGCGCCTCGACTGGCTTAACGACTGTCTCGGAGGAAGGCTGGGCAGCAGGCTGGGCAGTAGGCTGGGCAGCGGGCTGCTCAAGCTGAGCCTTAGCGGAACCCAGTCCGCAGGAAATAGTCAGCAGGCCGACTGCGGCCAACGAATAACGTAAATTACGTGCAAAATGGTTTAGCATGGGGGTATTTGCCATTCGTTTCGGTTGAAGTGAACTCGTAACCTATTCAGCTCAAGAGGTCATTTCATTATACGCTCAAAAGTCCGCTTTAGGTGAGCAGAAACAGACTCAACAGAAACGACAAGATGGATTAAACTCAAGGAGCGGCTCGTGGAGTGGATGTTTCATCGGGCAGTCCACGGGTGTTTCCTAAGGGGTGGCCCACTTCACGCACGTTCAGGAGAGACAATTGATTGTTACGATCGATGGCCCCGCGGGGGCTGGAAAGAGCTCCGTAGCAAAACGCCTGGCGAAGCAGCTCGGCTTCGATTTTCTGGACACAGGTGCAATGTACCGATGCGTCACTCTTGCCTGTCTTCGACACGGCATTTCGTTGGACCAAGTCGAATCCGTAGCCGAAATAGCCCGCGATTTGAAAATCAACTTGAGCCCGCATTGCGTCGAACTTAACGGAGAGAACGTGACCGAGGCCATCCGAACGCCGAAAGTCACCAAGTCGATCCAGGCAATTGCCGATAATGTTCAGGTCAGGTCCATTCTGGTGAATGCCCAGAGAAAATGGGGGCAAGGCAAGGACGCTGTCACCGAAGGAAGAGACCAAGGGACTGTCGCCTTTCCGACAGCGGAATGCAAGATTTTCTTGACCGCTGGTCCCGAGGAGAGGGCTCGACGGCGGGTAGCTCAGCTTTTGGAACTGGGGGTGGATGTTAGCTTCGAAGAGGTGCTGGAGCTCCAAAACCAAAGGGATTCCCAAGACACTCTGCGTCCTGAGGGGGGCTTACGACCGGCGGTGGATTCCATCATGGTCTGTACCGATGGTATGTCCGAAGATGAAGTCTTGAACAAGCTCGTGAATATCGTCGACCAAAGAAGATCATTCCTGCTTGGATTAAATAGCAACGATCCTTTAGCCAACAGCCAATCACCGCTCCAGCCCAAATGACTCTATCGAACTACGCCCCCTCCCGCATCGCAAAACAGCTTTTCTATCGATTTGTTCGAATCACATCTCGAATGATCGCAGCCGTTGGTTTTGGTTTTCGTGCCGAGGG
>CAITIF010000530.1 GCA_903892365.1 uncultured Pirellula sp.
GGACCGACCGCCGTTCGGCTTATTGAATCCGATCATTACACCTTAGACATGATGATTTTGGATTTAATGCTACCGGGAATGATCGGATATGCAGTTTGCCAAAACTTTCGGGAGCAAGGAATTTTTCTTCCGATCTTGATTCTGAGTGCACGCAGCCTGCCAGAAGATCGGGCTCGAGGTTTCGATTGCGGTGCCAACCAATACCTGAACAAGCCTTTTGATTTGGATGAGCTTCTTGCGCGTGTAAAAAACCTATTGAAGCTGCATACTCAGGTGCAACCAGCGAAGGTGGTCGCTCCCGTTAAAATCAATCAAATTGACTTCGGAAGAGCTTCCATCAACTTTGAGACCTACGAAGTTCGCGTGGAAGATCGTGAAGTAAAAATGACTCATAAAGAGCTACAGCTCTTGCGATACTTTGTCGAAAATCAAGGACGAGTTATCAGCCGGCAGGAATTGCTTGCCGAGGTCTGGGACATGAGCGGTGAGATGCAAACACGCAGCGTTGATCAGTTCATGCTGCGGCTTCGTAAAATTTTTGAAATCGATCCTGCGAAACCAAAACACTTTCTGACCCTTCGCGATGCTGGCTATCGTTTCGTTCTGGACACCGACTCGCAAGCATCCCTCTAGCACAAAGAAACAGATCCATGGCCGACGATACGAACGGAGAGACCGTAGCAGCCCGCATCGCACGATTAGTGAGCGAGATCCAAAGGTTCGATCATGAATACTATACCCTCGCAAAACCCACCGTTACGGATCTTGAATACGATCGGAAATTGCGTGAACTGGAAGATCTTGAGTTTGCGTTTCCGAATCTCGCGATCAATGACAGCCCTACCAAGCGAATTGGCGATGCCCCTTTAGATGGACTCATTCAAGTCACGCATCGCATTCCCATGTTGTCGATTGAGAATACGTATACCGAACAAGAGCTCCGCGATTTTTTTACTCGCATTGAAAAGCTCTTGCCCAACGAGAAACTAGAATGGGTTGTTGAACTGAAGGTGGATGGTGTAGCCGCTTCGATCGTGTATGAAGATGGTTTATTGGTGCAAGCGGTAACACGAGGCAACGGCGAAGTCGGAGACGACATTACTCATAACATTCGTACATTAAAGGGACTGCCATTACGACTCCTGGGGGCCTCGATCCCAAGAGTGCTTGAAATTCGAGGGGAAGTTTATATGACCAATGCGGATCTCGTAGGGCTCAATGAACAGCGAGCTAAAGCCGGCGAGTCCGAGTTTAAGAATACGCGTAACGTAACCGCAGGTTCCATTCGATTGCTTGATTCCAAAATTTGTTCTCAGCGGAGACTACGTTTCCTTGGTCATGGGATTGGATTTTGTGACGGATTGTCGTTCCGCACCCACATGGATTTTCTATCCAAGGTTCAGGAATTTGGGGTACCGACAACCCCCGGGGTGAAATGCTTTGGCGATAAAGAGCAAGCCATCGCACATTGCAATCGATTGGTAGAAACACTTCATGAATTGGACTTTGAGGTGGATGGACTGGTGATCAAAGTCAACTCGATCGAGCAGCGAGAGACCTTGGGAAGCACCTCGAAATGCCCTCGCTGGATCATTGCGTACAAGATTGAGAAATACGAAGCGGAAACCATCCTCTTGGATATTAAAACTCAGGTTGGGAAAACGGGAACCGTGACTCCCGTAGGCGAACTACAACCTGTGGAGCTGGCGGGAACGACGGTCAGCCGTGTCTCGTTGCACAATAACGATGAGATCGAGCGCAAGGATATCCGTATCGGCGATTGGGTCGTCGTGGAAAAAGCCGGAAAGATCATCCCGCACATAGTTCGTGTCGAAAAACATCGACGGACAGCCGATCTTCCCAAGTACCAATTTCCCACGCATTGCCCCGAATGCAACAGCCTTCTTCAGCGCGACAACGATGGTGTTTACATTCGCTGTGTTTCGAAGGAGTGTCCGGCTCAGTGGCGCCAACGGCTAAGATACTTTGCAACTCGTGATTGCATGGATATCGAAGGGCTTGGCGAAAAGCTCGTCAACCAGTTGGTGGATAGTGGGATGGTCCAATCGTTCGGCGACTTGTATTCGCTGACACTCGAGAAGCTCATGTCGCTGGATCGCATGGGGAAAAAGTCAGCAGAGAATTTACTTCAAGGCATTGAAGCGAGTAAGAATCGCGGCCTGACGCGAGTGCTCAACGCGATTTCGATTCGGCATGTGGGACAGCGCGTTGCATTGGTGTTGGCGAGGACTTTCGGTGATATCGATGCACTTGTTTCGGCCGATATCGAGGCGGTCGGGCAGATCGACGAGATAGGCCCCACAATCGCGCAAAGCGTCATCTCTTTCGTTCGAAGCGACGAGGGAACCGAACTGATTCGCCAGCTACGTGAAAATGGTGTGTCACTGAAAACGTCTACCGACGATGCCGTCGATTCCTCAGGGGTTTTCGCCAACAAGACGATCGTGGTTACCGGATCGCTCCGCAAGTATTCCCGCGATGAGATTGAAAAACTGATTGTGCAAAAAGGGGGGCGAGCTTCGAGCAGTGTTTCGAAAAAGACGGACTTTTTGATCGCCGGTGAAGATGCAGGGAGCAAGCTGGAAAAGGCCCGTAGCCTGGGAGTGCCCGTACTATCCGAGGACGATTTTGATTCCCTGCTTCACCAGCCAACTGGTTTGGACAATCCAACCAACACGGCCCCCCTGACGTCCGAACCGTGAAAAATCGTCTTACTTGATTGCTTCGAGCTTGCGTTTGGCGGATTCAATCAGCTCGCGAGCCCATGGCTTTTCCTCGAACAGTTCGATCAGCCCTCGCAACCATTCGGCCCGTGTGCTCGCGGAAAGATTGGCCTCGGCCCATGTCATTTGCTCTTCGATGGATTCGATGGCTGGGCTTCGAGAAGGTTGGGATTCTGCTTCCAATTGTTCTGCCAATCGACGCGCTTGATCAACAAAAATCCGTTGCTTGGACGTTAGATTTTCGCTCGCACGAAACACGACCGCCATCGCTTGAAGTTTCCGCTTAGCGATCTCCGTATCAATTTCCTGATACTTGATGCACTCCAAAAAAGCTTGCTCGACAGGATCTAAAAGATCGGTTCCACCCCTTCTGGCTTTTCGCTGCAACTGCTTAATGGTGCGAAGCGAATCGATTTCTTCCAGCAGCACCTCCACTTCCGTATTTCTCGGATCGCTTGGATAGAGAGCTTGAAAGCTTTCGGCGGTTGGTTCAATCTCGAGAATTTGCGAATCCTCTGCCGAGTTCATGGCTTGCGAGATCTCAAGGTACAACGAATCAGCAGAGGGGGGACGAGTAAACCAAAAAATTGTTCCCGCGCATGCAATCAGGACTCCGATAAGGCCAGCAACGCTGAGCCATTGGTTCCAGGCGGTCGAAGGTTCTGCATCAGCTATCACAATGCTGGAGCGACGACGATCGCTTTCACCAACCTCCGTAAAGTTCGTCTTTGCCGTGAGATCTATTCCACTGGGCGGATCGTTGATTTCAAATTCCGAGTTCGAGAGGGCTTCGCGCGTCAGATCTTGAGGGCCAGCCATCGAATGAGAAAACGAAGGAGAAGTCGACGATTGAGTTTTGGGTGGTTCCTGGGAATGGTTGCTGTTTGCTTTTGCGTCGCTAAGCTGCTTCGGAGGTTCACTCGGTTTCGTTTTGTTCGTGTCCGAAAGGACCACGGTAACATCGGATGGCACCATGGACGGGAGCACAGACGCTATCTCCGTGTCGTCACGAAGGTCGATGCTGGTAAGCTCTCGCAAGTTACCAATTTCGGTCTTGTCGGCCGCTAAGTCCTTAGCGCGTTTGGTCAGCCCAGCACGCAGCGACTGCAAGCGATTGCCTACGACCAGTCCGGTCGGTGGCCGCATCGAAGGTTCCTTGCGAAGCATCTCTTCGATCAACCCACAAAGTTCTTTTGGAACTTGGGGTGCCAAGTTGGAGAGCGGGGTAAGTGTCCCGTATCGCACGTTAAAGAGAATTTCCGGAATGTTCTTGCCTATGAATGGCGGGCGGCCAGCAAGTGCCGTGTAGCAGATACAGCCCAAAGAATACAAATCGCTACGTATCGATACCGTTTTTCCTTCGGCTTGTTCTGGTGACATGTAATCGGCCGTCCCAAGAACCGAACCTTCGACAGTCACTTCCGATGCGCCGAATAGGCGTGCGATTCCAAAGTCTGTCAGCTTGAGCTTCCCCTGAGAATTGATCATCAGGTTTGCTGGCTTCAGGTCTCGGTGGATGACACCGAAATCATGAGCATGCTTTAAGGCGGAGCAAACGTCGATGGCAAGGTCGACTACCCGTTCCCATGGCAGGGTTTTCGAACGCCGCAGTTCCTGTTGCAGGTTCTCGCCATCCACATATTCCATGGAATAAAAAAGAAGTCCTTTTTCTTCGCCAAATCCAATAAGCTGGACGATATTCGGGTGCTTTAGTTTGATGAGCGTTTGGATCTCAGCGTCAAATCGTCGTCGAAACCGCTGATGCTGAGCTAGATTCGCGGCGATGACTTTCACAGCTACGGGTTCTTTGCTTTTCGCATGAACCGCTTCGTAGACAGTACCCATTCCCCCTTGGCCAAGCACCCGGATCACGCGATAGGGACCGATTACCTCAAAATCAAGAGACACTTCAACTCACGCTCAGCTAAGGGATAAAGAACCAAGATCCTTTGATTCTAGCTGAATTTTGAGAAATTGCGCTTAGTTATGGCCAACCAGCGAGCAAGGCATAGGATTCACTACATTCAGATTCCAAAGAACCGTACGTCGAGTTCGGTGATCAAAAATCGCAATCTCATAACGATCTGAATCTTCCCATTGGTCGAACATGGTATAGGCTTCTTGCGCCGAGACGCCGTTGATGGCAACAATCGAATCACCGACCTCGGCGACCCCTACCAACATAGGTTCGATCGCCGCAAGAACACGTAGAGGACTTTCTTCCCCAATTCGAACCAGTCTGAGCCCTAATTCATCGTGCATTACATCCGCATCGAACTTAAATCGTGCATTCGCCGAATTGGAAAATCGAACTTTTGAATATTGGCGATTGTGAGTTGATGGCAAAACAAGCATGAATCGTTTTGGGAGATTGATTTTTTCCGGGCGCAGAAACGAAGTCTCTACTTAGGAAAACGCAAAAGACGCCCCCAAAACGACAACCATTTTTAGAAATGGACAATTTTATTTGTCCGGACCGCGGCTCAGGGTAAATCTAGCCGCTTAATTCTCCGGGTTCAACGTGCATTCTCCCTGAGCCGCAGGCGCTAGCCGCGATACAAATTCCCTGCGAAAAATGCACATCGCGGCTTGCGCCCGCGGCTCAGAAAAGGAATCTTGACTATGGCCGCTTCCCGCGATTATTCGGTCTTCTAAGAATTTCTTCAACTTGCCGGCGAGTTTGTTGCGGGTCGTTCAGGTCAATTCTCTCGCGGGCTTCGCGCGGAATTCGATCGTATTCCTCGATGATCGACTTGGAACTTGCGACTCGATTGGGTGCAA
>CAITIF010000531.1 GCA_903892365.1 uncultured Pirellula sp.
GGCGGCAATCAACACAAAAGAGGACAGGATCTTGAACACGCTCAAAAGTGCGATCAGCCAAAAGCTTTTGACCAACTTCGAGGCGAGCATGATCATTCCCCATAGGGTCGGAATTCCTATGCGTCCTGTGTCTGTCCAATTGAGCCGAACCTGGGACCCCGGCAGCATCATGTCGACATCCGCTTTGGGAATGTTTTTGAACATGCGAACGTGGATGCAGCTTGGGTCAACAAGGTCCGGCAGATTTTGCATCTCCTTGGTCCTGAATACAACGACCAGCCTTTGATAGATCGGCACGTCAAAGTTACGGATCCGAAATCCTTTTCGCCAATCACGTCGCGTTCGTGTGGCTAGTATGTCTCCGCGTGCGTGGACTTCCAAGTGGCGAAAGGATGCAAAGCGAATGCGAAGTTTGACGCCCCAATGGCTTGCTGCTGACAACGCTTCTTGAATTTCCAAGGGCTTGAGTCGTCGATAGTTGGCCGTATGCAAGGATGTTGATATTCCCTCCAGCAGATTGCGGTAGGTTTCGTGATCCTTCGCATTTTTGCTTTGGGATGAATCATGCTCGGGCAAGAATTGAGCATCTGCATCCGGATCGTACCGGTCATAGCCACCCAAAAGCAACTCACGTTTCTCGCGATAATGCTGGTGCGCCCATTCCGCGATGCGAGAAGCTTTCCCCAGGAAATCGGATCGCCGGTCCTCCACGCGTTCTCCATCGGTGGAAGATTTTGACTCCGTTTTCATCAATCCTGACAGTCGTCGAGCCAGCTCCTGCGGCTTCATCGGGATGTAGCTCTCACGCTCCCAATGTTGAGCAGGTACTGGTATTTTGTCTCGTTCCCAAAATTTCCAAGCCTGAAAATTTGGCATTGAGGTTCGCTTTAAGAAGCTTCAATGTGAAGACTTCGGCGGCGGCGCTCTTTGCGTCTCGCATCGTCAATCATTCCGGAGACTCGATCGACTTCATCAATTCCTAATAGTGAAAGCGTAGGGTGGGATCGATCGCTGCTCGTGACTCGAATCGTGCCTACGCCAAGCATTCTTTGAATTAGTCCCTGACTGAAGGCAACGTCGTCGATATCAATCAACTCAATGCGATCGGTCGTTCGAACCAAGATTCCATGCTTATGAATGAATCTTTGATTAGTCAACTTGTAACCGACGCTTATTCTGCGGTATGCGTACGACGCAATCGCGATTGCCCACCAAGCGATAATGATCCCAACACCAACAGACCATAACACATTTAGAGGCACTTGCTCGCCGAATAGAGATGGTGCCAACACCAAAACTACAAGCACCGCAATGGAGAACAAGGCTGAAAGCAACCAAGTGCCAATCATGGCCTTGGGTGAAAAACCACCGGTCCAAAGATCCGTTTCGGGTTCCATGGCTGGGGATTGGGCCGATGGATTTAAACTGGCGCTGGCTAACTGCTCCGCGGGTGTTAGGTGATTCTGGGGATTGCTCATTTAGTTTTCTCGTATTTTATGTTTGAACTGGTGTGTCGGAACCTAGAAACGATGTTGATGCGATGCAGACGTGGTTCCCAAATGTACCACATCTGGCGAATGTTCTCGACAGTCTGA
>CAITIF010000532.1 GCA_903892365.1 uncultured Pirellula sp.
ATCCAGATGCCGCTCAACAATCGCCAAAAGAAGCAACTCTTTTAATTCATCATGCAACGATTTTTGTTCCCTCGCTGGACCAACAAATTCCTGGCTTTGCTAGGTGTTATGGCTGCTGCTGGAGGTGCTTACGCAGGAGTCTTGTTTTTGGGTGCTACCGATCCGGTCACACTCAATACTGGCTACCGACCGGAGCAGCCTGTCCCATTTAGCCATGCGCTACATGCTGGCGAATTGAAAATGGATTGTCGTTATTGTCATAATTCGGTTGACAAGTCTGCACATTCAAGCATTCCTGCGACTCAAACATGTATCAATTGCCACAGTCCCAAGACCAACGCCGCGGGTGGAACGCCTGCATTGTCCGCGATCCATTCGGAAAGCGCCAAGCTCAAGCCAGTTCACGATAGCTGGCGGACGGGTGAGTCGGTGGATTGGGTTCGGATTCACCGACTTCCTGACTATGTCTATTTCAATCATTCGGCTCACGTGAATCGTGGCGTTTCTTGCGTTACGTGCCATGGTCGGGTCGACAAGATGGAGGTGGTGCATCAAGCGAAGGATCAGTCCATGGCGTGGTGCATTGATTGCCATCGCAATCCAGAGCCGCATCTGAGGCCTGTAGACCAGGTGACGAATCTTGCCTGGACTCCTGAAATGTCACCGGAGTTTGACGTTTCGAAACATATTAAAGACAACAACATCAATCCTCAAGAAAACTGTGCGGTCTGCCACCGATGAGCCAATCTGGTACTGATCACCGAAATCGCTATTTCCGTAGCATGGATGAATTGCAGCAAACCCCTGAGTTTGAGCAATTTTTGTCTCGCGAGTTTCCACAGGCTGCGTCCGAGTTTCCTGAAGGGGTTTCTCGTCGACGTTGGCTTCAGATGATGAGTGCGTCGCTGGCGCTAGGTGGAATGGCTGGTTGTCGCTACAACCGTGAGGAAATTGCTGCATTTGTCGTTCGTCCCGAGGGGCGTGTTCCGGGCTTGCCTGATTTCTTCGTGACCAACTTTGAATGGGCTGGCAGGGTTGTGCATGCTCAGGTGACGAATTTGGAAGGTCGGCCGATTCGTGTCGACGGGAATGCGGACCATCCGGCTTATGCAAAGAGTCAGCCGACAGAGTTTGCGGCGAATGAGAAGCTTCGATCTGCAGGTACGGACGCAGTGACTCAGGCTTCAATTCTGTCGCTGTACGATCAAGATCGAATTGCAGGTGTTTTGAATCGGACGTCGCCGGGTATGAAGCCCGAGCGGTACACTAAGTTTGATAAGAAGGGCGATCCTGACGACCGAAAAAATGCGCTCGCGAGTTGGGAAGCTTTCGCGGATTATGTAGTGGCTCAGCGAGTGAAGTTGGCTGAATCTCAAGGAGAAGGTCTGGCTGTCTTGTTTGAGCCTTCCAAGAGTCCTTCGTTTAGGCGGGTTTTGGCGGAGGTCAAGAAAAAGTATCCCAAGCTGACCTTGGTTCGTTATGAATCCATTTTCTCGGGGAATGTTGGCAAGGCTGTCGAAGCGGCGGGTGCCGGCAAGGCCTCGATGGTCTACGATCTGGATCAAGCGAAAGTGATTGTTTCGCTGGATGCGGATTTGTTTGGCAATGATCCAAATGGCGTGCATTATTCGCGTCAGTTCGCTAATCATCGGTCTCCTACAGGGCCTTGGATGAATCGGTTGTATTGTGTGG
>CAITIF010000533.1 GCA_903892365.1 uncultured Pirellula sp.
CAACCAAGGCAAGCGATGCCGAGATATCCTTATTGGCTTCCGCAAGAAACTGATCAATACTTTCGCCAAGCTGCTTGACCCCGGAAGCCTCTCCGTTTTGCGCAGCCTGAACTACCTTCATGATTGAATCTTGTGTCGACGCGATCGCAGATTGAATGGCCTCAATTCTCTCGGTATCGTACGAACTCAGCAGAGTAGCTTCCGCTTTCTCAGCTTCGGAATTCGCAGCACCGCGAACCGTAACAGAGTTGATATTCTTCTTGCGAAGAATCTCTTTCAGTCGCTCCTGGATAGGGACACCAGCTTTGAGAAGTATCTGACCGTTGGCATCCGTAAGGTCAAAACTCAACGCAGTACCAACCTGCAAATCTTCAGTTTGAATGATCCAGGTTTGAGCTTCGCTCATGACTCAAGTCCTAAAATCCACGATGGGAGCTAAATAAAGGGTACCGATTGCGCATCAACCAAAAATCCAGGGAACATGATAAGACGGAAATTCCATTTTGGAAACAAAATATGTGGAATCTCCATGTCTATCGTACGCGACCACTAAAAAGTCAAACAAAGCTGGCGATAAACTTCCATCTTAGGGGAGATCTCTCATAACTTTAACTACAGCCCGAGAATCCCTCCCTGTTGCCGTCACCAACCCCCCCGTTAGCGCGCTGGAGGTAACTTCATGAGCTCCAGCATTCACTACGACCGTTCCGCGGAAGGAATGACGCGCCGGCCTTGGTCAACTTGACTCTACCATCGCCAATCCAGTTCGCAATCGAGGTGCCTGCCGTGACACTAATCTTTTCGCTAACAGTTGTCTTACGAAACTTTCCTATCATGACGGGCTGCCCACAAGAAATATCCTCAGGCTCAACTCAACCCATTTTTGGTTCTGATTGGTATCAAATTTCGCAAAAGACAACGGTTAGCCAAGAAGATCGAGACCGTAAGGGGCGCTTTCTTCGGTCGCTGGCAAGGACAGCATATCACTGGCGTTTTCAGTTTGGCCTTCCTCAGGATTCGGCGGTTTTGGCTCTTGTTTATTGTCCGCCTGAGGCCCATCGTAACGCTCGTTCGCGTCGCGATCGCCAGATTTTTCGGGCCGATCAACTTTAATTGCATTGCCCGCAGCGTTCGCTCGATGGAGCGAAGAACTGTTTTTTAAATCGTGATGCCCCTGCTGAACAGAAGCTGCTGCATTGGTCCAACCACCACTTGGCATGATTTGCATCGGTTGCCTCACCAAATAAAGTTTCGATACCTTATCGAACCTGCCAAGCATCTTGCGTGCTGTCGCGACTCTCCCAGCCCAAGCGTTCAAGCTCTGGAGTCTCATGCTCTTCGATAGGATATCCAACACATAGATACGCGACCAACCGCCACGTGGGCGGACACTGGAGTATAGCAGTCACCCGTTCTGGTCGAAAGATCGAAACCCAGCCTACCCCAACCCCCTCAGCGCGAGCCGCCAGCCAAAAGTTTTGGATGGCTGCTACCACGGAATACTCCAACGATTCTGGCATCGTTTGTCGTCCAAGCCCTTTGCCTTGCGCCGGTTCAGCATCTGCGAAAACTGCAAAATGCACGGGTGCTTCC
>CAITIF010000534.1 GCA_903892365.1 uncultured Pirellula sp.
CCCGCCATCGCTTCGCTGGCGAGCAAGAATAAACGCTGCATGAGGATCCCTCAGGGCGTCCGGCAGCATCGCGGCACCGGCCGTCAATTGCAAGGTAAGTCGCTCTAAGTACCCTAATTCCATTGTTTCCTGCATTTTTGAGAATTCGTTGTCAGCCCCAAGTCGTTTGCAAGGCGACATTTAAATCGGATCGCAGTATACTAGGATCGTACCTGGACTTACACTCCTAAATTACTTCGAAACCAAGGGCACCGTAATGGATCGACGCAGCTTCCTCTCTTCGTCACTAGCTAGCAGCAGTCTCGCACTGGGTAGTCTTTCAATGGCTGGTTATCCATCGGCCTACCAATCGGCCTTAGGAGCCATCGCGGATTCGCCCGCGAAACGGGTCGGGGTGATCGGCACAGGCTGGTATGGGAAATGCGATCTGTACCGCTTGCTTCAAGTCGCACCCGTCGAAGTAGTATCGCTGTGCGACGTCGACAGTAAAATGGTCAACGACACCGCCGACACGGTTCAAAAGAAACAGAAATCCACGAAACGACCTCGCGTCTACGGCGACTACCGAAAAATGCTGGCCGAAAAGGATTTGGATATTGTCCTGATCGCGACACCAGATCATTGGCACGCACTCCCTACCATCGCAGCCATCCAAGCGGGCGCCGATGTCTATGTGCAAAAGCCGATCAGCGTCGATGTTATCGAAGGGCAAGCCATGTTGGCTGCCGCTCGAAAATACAATCGCGTCGTTCAGGTCGGAACCCAACGCCGCAGTACGCCTCATTTGATGGAAGCCAAAAAGAACATTGTCGATGCGGGCTTGCTTGGGAAAATTTCGCATGCGGAAATTTATTGCTACTACCATATGCGTGCTCGTGAAAACCCACCGAACGTAGCCCCACCTGCTTCGTTGGATTACGAAATGTGGACCGGCCCCGCACCTATGATGCCTTTCAATGAACTATGCCATCCACGTCGATGGCGAGCGTTCAAAGAGTACGGCAATGGCATTCTTGGGGACATGTGCATTCATATGTTGGACACCGTCCGCTGGATGCTGAACCTGGGTTGGGCAACCAAGATATCGTCGCACGGTGGTATCTATGTCGACAAACAGTCGAAAGCCAATATCCCGGACACGCAAACAGCAACCTTCGAGTTCCCTGAACTGAACGTCGCGTGGACCCATCGCACCTGGGGTGAAGCTCCCGATCCCAAGTACCCTTGGGGGGCGACTTTGTATGGAGAAAAAGGAACTCTAAAAATGAGTGTTCAAAGCTACGACTTCACTCCCTCGGGAGGCGGAAAACCAATCCACGGCGATGTTGTCATGGAATTGGATAAGTACCCCGAAGATAACGTCGAACCCGATCTGGAAAAGCACGTCGCCCCAGCCATCCGAGTTCACATGCTAGACTTCCTGAAAGCCATCCAAGATCGCTCCAAACCGATCGCCGATATCGAACAGGGGCACATTTCCACCGCTGCCTGCATCTTGGCGAACATGTCGCTGGAGCTGGGACGTTCGCTGACTTGGGATCCGGTGAAACAGGTTGTGGTCGGTGACGAACAAGCGACCAACCTGCTCCGTCGTCCCTACCGAGCCCCATGGGTTCACCCCGAAGTGGCTAACGTCTAATCCCATTCTCGCATCAGTCTCCAGGTGTTGTCGAAATGCGATTCAACGGATTCAACAGGTTTGATTGCTTACCATTGATTTGGGTGGTTGCATGTCTCATCGCGATCGGATGGCCATCAAGTTCTTTCTCCCAAGAGACCGATCCTGGCAAGCTGGAGTTCTTTGAACGTCATGTTCGCCCACTTCTGGTCGAACATTGTTACGAATGCCATTCGGCAGCAACCGAAACCAGCGGCGGCCTGGCTTTGGATTCTCGCGAAAGCCTTCTCAAAGGAGGCGACTCCGGTTCCTCCATTCATGCCAACGATCCCGATCACAGTTTGCTTATGCAGGCGATCGAATATCGCGATCCGAAACTTCAAATGCCCCCTTCCGGCAAATTGTCGGACGCTCAGATCGAAAGCCTCCGAATATGGATCGCAGAAGGGGCCGTTGACCCGCGTGATTCGATTCCCGAATCTGTCGACAACACACCATCGAAACTGCTGTCGGTTGATCGAGCGTTGGAGCATTGGGCTTATCGGCCGCTGAAACGGGTTGTTCCGCCGGTTGCACCCCATGCAACACACCCGATCGATGCTTTTCTGGCAATCCAACAGAATGCTGACGCCATCAAGCCAAGTCCCTTAGCAAGTCTTCACTTGATCAAGAGACGTCTGGATGCAGACCTGTCCGGCCTGGCATCGCACCGACTGTCGTCGCACGCAATCGCTTCCAATGAGACAATTTCGCCTAATCCTTCCTTGCAGCAGTTGACTTCGGATCAGAGCCGACAATTGCTGCTGCGACAGCATGTCGATGCGCTGCTTGCATCGCCTCGTTTCGGTGAACGCTTCGCTCGCCATTGGATGGATTTGTTTCGTTATGCGGAGTCGTTGACCTTGCGAGGTTTCGTTCTTCAGGACGCATGGCGATACCGAGACTATTTGATCCGCGCATTCAACGAAGACCGGCCCATCGATCAGTTTATCTCGGAACAAATAGCAGGGGACTTAATGCCCGCGAACTCGTTGGAGCAACAGCAGCAACAATGCATTGCCATCACCGCTCTTACCTTGGGTGATCATAACTACGAGGAGCAAGATAAGCTGCAATTGGAAATGGATTACATCGATGAGCAGATCGATACGCTGGGAAAAGCCTTGCTCGGTCAAACCATCAGCTGCGCTCGCTGCCACGATCATAAGTTTGATCCGATTCCGACTCGCGATTATTACGCACTTGCTGGCATTCTCAAGTCTTCAACCGTTTTGCAACATGAAAACGTATCGAAATGGGTTCGTGTGCCCTTGCCTGTTTCGCAAGAACAAGCGGACCAATACCAACAGACCGCTACGCAATTAAATACCCTTCGGCAAGAACTGAAATCGCTCAAAGGGGCATCGACCAGCGATCCATCGCAACCTCTTTTGGTCCGTTCCGCCGACTTCAACGGTATCGTGGTGGACAATCAACAGGCGACGCTGATTGGCGATTGGCAAGATTCGACATCCTCCAAAGCGTATGTCGATGCGGGGTACTTGCACGACAAGAATGCGAATAAGGGTAAATCGTCCGTTACGTTTGAACCTAAGAACATTCCCGCTGGAGAGTACAACGTGCGAATCGCATACTCGCACGGCGAGAATCGTTCGTCAAAAACCATGGTACGGATTCTTAGTGCCGATGGCGAAGCGGAAGTCATCATCAATCAACGCAAGCCCGCAACCGATGATGGCCTTTGGCAAACGCTTGGTAAGTACCGATTCGAGCCATCGGGTCAAGCCTTTGTCGTCCTCAGCAATGAGAATAGCGACGGGCATGTGATTGCCGATGCGGTCCAATTCGTAGCTCTAGATCTTCCGCTCAAGAAAGAGAACGCAAAGGATCTAGCGATTCACGAGAAAACAGCTGAATTCAATCGGACCCGTGAGCGTATCGGCGAATTGGAATCCGAGATCAACGCGTTGCAAAAATGGCTTGATCGTCGCCCTATGGTTCAGGGGTTGATTCCGATGGACAAACCCAAAGACATTCCCGTCCATATTCGCGGTAGCGTCCATCGATTGGGTGAAGTGGTACCGCGAGGAACCCTCAGTTGCATCAACGACCATGCCAATAGCCTGGCATCGGACTCTTCGATCGCTGCGGAATCGAATGGACGATTGGAGCTGGCGAAATGGATGGTCGACGAACGCAATCCGCTGACCGCTCGTGTTTATGTTAATCGCGTTTGGAGCTGGTTGATGGGACGGGGAATTGTGTCCAGCTTAGACAACTTCGGAACGACTGGGGAGCTGCCCGTTCATCCCGAATTGTTGGATTGGCTGACCTCGGAATTCATCGATCATGGTTGGTCGACGAAGTGGCTTGTTCGCGAGATTGTGACCTCGAACGCGTACCAACGCCAATGTTCTGCCGATACGGAATCGCTTCAAACAGACCCCGACAACGAGCTATTTGGCCGAGCCAATTTGCGTCGTTTGGATGCCGAATCGCTTCGAGATCGGATGTTGGATTTCAGTGGGGAATTGGAACTGCCCGGTGGAGTCGAAGCGACTTGGAAAGAAGGTCTTAAAGAAGATTACCGTTACGAATCGACGGTTCGATTTCGAACGATCTACCAGCCCTGGTTTCGAAACGCGTTGCCAGCACTTGCCACCGAGTTTGATGTGGCGAATCCAAGTTCTACGACTTCGCAACGAGTGCGCAGCACAGTCGCTCCTCAAGCGCTGGCGATTATGAATAGCCCTTGGGTTGAATCTCGTGCCAAGGCGGCTGCAATGCAAATTGAATATGAATGCCGATCCGAAAATCCGGATAACACCCATCCGAATTCAGAAGCTTTTCGAATCGAGCGAAGTTTTCACTTGGCGTTCGGCAGATCACCTGACGAAAAAGAAAGAAAATGGGCGACCAGGATTTTGGAAGCCAAAGGTTTAGAAGAGCTTGCACATCAGCTGATGGCATCGATTGAGTTTCGTTTTATCGAATGATCGAGAAGAAGTTTATGCACAGTCGACGACATTTCTTACATCAAAGCGCATGTGGGTTTGGAGCGTTAGCTTCTAGCGCGATCGCTACGCGCGCGGCCTTTGCAAGCAACGAGCATGGTGGCTTGCATCATGCTCCACGAGCCAAACGCGTCATTTTTTTGTTTATGCAGGGCGGCGTCAGCCAAGTCGACTCGTTCGACCCAAAGCCTGAATTGGACAAGCGTGACGGGCAGATGCTACCTTTTGACGACGCTCGCGAATTTGCGAACACAAGGAAGCTGGGGGCCGATCAACGCGTCATGCGTTCTCCTTGGTCGTTCAAAAAGTATGGTGAATGCGGAAGGCCGGTATCAGAACTTTTCCCGGCGATTGGTGAGCATGCCGATAAGTTGACGATGTTGCATGGGATGCATACCGAAGGGGTGGCCCACGGACCTGCAACCTTGTTCATGCATTGTGGATCACAAAATTTAGTGCGTCCGTCGATGGGCTCGTGGGCCATTTATGGCTTGGGTTCCGAGAACGCCAACTTGCCAGGCTTCATTTCCATCGCTCCTTCGATTGGTAATGGTGGGGCCAGAAACTATGGCTCTGCTTTCTTGCCGATGAAGAATCAAGGAACCGCCATTGGAAATGCAGATTTGGCAGAACTGAAACTCAACCATGTTCGACCTGATGCCGCAGAGACTCAGCGATGGTTGTTTCAGCACGAACTCCAGAAGATGCAGCTCGATCGATTTGGTGCAGCGGGGATTGAGCAAGGATCCGGTCGCGACGAACTGGAGTCCGTCATCGAATCGTACGAGCTGGCTGCCAGAATGCAGCTATCGGCCCCGGAAGTATTCGATCTGTCCAACGAAACGGCCGAGACCATGCAGTTGTATGGGATCGATCAAAAGCAAACAGAAACGTATGGTCGACGATGTCTATTAGCGCGAAGGCTATGCGAAGCAGGTGTACGTTACATCCAAGTCAATTACGGTGACAATTCGGCCAACCCTGCGTGGGACCAGCATTCCAATTTGCCTAAGCATGCGGAACATGCGGCCGCCGTCGATCGACCGATTGCAGGCTTGTTGACCGACTTGGCGCGACGAGGCCTATTAGAAGATACGCTGGTATGGTGGGGGGGAGAATTTGGACGGTCCCCGTATGCGGAGAAGAACGGCACAGGTCGAGACCACAATCCTGGCGGTTTCACGGTTTGGTTAGCCGGTGGAGGCACCAAGCCGGGCTTTGCATACGGCCGCACGGATGATTTTGGCCATAAGGCAATTGCAGACAAAGTGCACATGCACGATCTGCACGCGTCGATTTTTCATTTGCTCGGCATCGATCATGAGCGTTTGACCTACAAGCATGCAGGCCGCGATTTCCGCCTGACCGATGTCCACGGCCG
>CAITIF010000535.1 GCA_903892365.1 uncultured Pirellula sp.
CGTCAGTTCAGATTGCCTACCCTAATCAACTGGACGCCTCCGACTTGCCTGAAAATGTGGAAGTCGTTCCGATCGTCCCAATGGAACTGGTGGATGGGAATCGGGTTCAACTTCAAAGTAATGCAGATCAAGTGAATTTGGTGACTCGTGATGCTCCACTTTCCACGGTCCTTTCCATGATCGCTCAACAGCAAGGCTTAAACTTCGTTACGGGCGAGGATGTCAATCAACGCATTAACGTCACTCTCAACAATGTGAAACTCAAAGATGCGTTAGATGCGATCCTTGCCGTTCATGGATACACCTGGGCACGAAACAATGACATCGTGACCATTTCAAGTATGAATAGTGATCGAAAGACAGCACCTTCGGTACAAGGCAGAATGGTTCGGGTTTTTACACTCAACTATGTTCTTGCAAGCGATGTCGAGAAAGTCGTCAAAGGTCTGATGTCTCCCTTAGGCCAGACATTTACCAATCAGATAAAAAAGATGGAACAACGCAATGCGCATGAGCAATTGGTGGTCGAAGACATGCCACCGTACTTGGATAGAATTGCCGAGTACATTGCCCAAGTCGATACGGTGCCCCGGCAAGTGATCGTCGAGGCCAACATCCTTCAGGTCGCGCTCAAAGATAACAACCGCCACGGCGTCAATTTCAATCACCTAGCGCAGGTGAGTCGGTCCAATGTCAGCATTGGGACCATGGGATTGGCAAACGGCACATCTCCCACATCCATGATGCGAATCGAGGGTTCGGATCTGACGGGTCTGATCGACCTGCTCAAGTCGACAAACGATACGAAAACATTAGCATCTCCCAAGGTCGCCGTTCTCAACGGCCAGGAGGCCAAGATATCGGTGGGTGGGGAATTGGGATACTTACTTACAACGGCCACCAATACAAGTACCCTTCAAAGCGTTAGCTTCTTGCCATTCGGAGTGATTCTGGAAGTGGTTCCAGTCATTTCGAACGATGGCCAAATTGTGATGACCGTCTCACCGGAGGTGTCGACCGCAAGGATCAACCCGACATCCAAAGTGCCCGATAGCGAAGCAACGAAGGTAACCACCACCGTCATGCTCACCGATGGGCAAGCGATTGTCATTGGTGGATTAATCAAAGAGACGGTGAACGACAGTCAGAACAAGGTACCGTTCTTAGGTGACTTATGGGTGGTTGGCCGACTTTTCCAAAGTCGTGATCGGCTAGTCGAACGGAGTGAGATCATTATCACATTACTCCCGCGAATCACCAGCCCCGGTGATTGTGGAACGTTTGTTTCCTCAGACGATGTGGCTCAAGCCTCGGCACCGTTAATGGACCGAAATCTTAACCCTTACGATCGTAGTGCATGGGAGGGCTCGCTCCCCGATGCTTCTAGAAAAACCCGTTTTTGGAATTTCTTAAGAAAACCAAAGAACGCCAAAGCGGCCCCTGCTCCCATGATGGAAATGCCCGTCACAGTAAAAACGCAACCTGTGAATTCGGCGGAAATTGGTTTTGAATCTCAAGTCTACCCATTTCCACCAGGCGCCGAAAATCCCTATCCCAATTCCGCAACATCAATACCATCGGACTCAACGGGCAGAATCGTTGGCCCCCCAAGTTAGGCTCGTGTCCTGTCACCGTCAATTCCAGCTAGTTACGGTGTATTGGCTTCATTGCTACTACTTTGGATTTTGTCTGCTTGTTGATGTACTTCTAGGAAGAGAATGCATGGATCGGGCGATTCCAGTTGCGATGATCTTTCCACCTTGGTCACCTGCGCCAGGCCCTAGCTGGATCAGGTAGTCAGCACTTTCAATCAATTGCTGATTGTGCTCGATCACCACAACGGTATTGCCGCTATCAATCAACTGATTAATGCATTGGACTAAGCGGTCAACATCGCTGAAATGCAAACCGGTTGTGGGCTCATCCATCACGAACATATTCCCTTTTCCCGTCGATTTCACTTCTGCTTCAAGATAGCCGGCTAACTTCAATCGCATAGATTCACCCGCGGACAAGGATGCAAGACTCTGCCCAAGTGGCAAGTATCCAAGTCCCAAATCCATCAACGGTTGCAGACGGCTCTGGACATTACCCGCTCCTCGGAAGAACGAGTGCGCTTTTGCGACACTCATTTGAAGCACATCGAAGATACTGACGTCACGATATCGCACCTCCAAGACATCGGACTGAAAACGTCGGCCATTGCAATCCGTACATAACATTTGAACATCAGCTAGAAATTGCATGTCCACCGTGGTGTAACCAAGCCCTTCGCAAGTTGGGCATCGACCTGTTTCGCTGTTAAAGCTGAAATGGCTGATACCCATATTTCGGGATTTGGCATCGGGTGTGGATGCGAAAACCTGGCGTATATCATCCATGGCTTTCGAGTAAGTTGCTGGACAGCTGCGTGATGACCTAGGGATTGGACTTTGATCGATGGCTAAACAAGCTCGCAATCGATCTACTCCTCGAAGGTCTTCAAACGGAAGTGGTTGATCCGTAGGATCGTGCAGTGCTGCTCCGATAGCGGGGCAAACGGTATCAAACAACAGCGTGCTTTTTCCCGAGCCGCTAGGACCAGTGATCACCGTAAAGAGACCAAGAGGAATCCGAACATCAACCGACTTCAAGTTCCTTCCTGTCGCGCCCCGCAACTCGATCCAGTGTTCGCCTGTTGGTCGCTCCACGCGCAGACTAGGAACTTCTCCTCGTAAATAGCGGCTTGTTGTGGATGATCCTTTTAACAGTTCCGAAGGGGTTCCATCAAACATGACTCGGCCACCTTCTTCGCCAGCCTTCGGTCCAATCTCAATGATCCTATCGGCAAGTTTCATCAGATAGGGTTCATGTTCTACCAAAACAACAGTGTTGCCTCGATCGCGAAGTCCCAGGATCGCATTGGCCATGCGCTCCGTGTCTTGCGGATGGAGGCCAACCGTGGGTTCGTCGAAAACGTACAGCATATCCACCAAGCTGGAACCCAATAGAGTCGTCATCATCACCCGCTGGGCCTCGCCGCTGCTGAGTGTATGCATTGGTCGCGAGAGCGTAAGGTACCCCAATCCGACCGACTGCAAGTACTCGATCCGAGTTCGAACTTGACGAAGTGGTTCAGAAGCCATGTACTGCGATTTGTGCTCGGACGCGAGCATGACATTAACCCCTTGGCCTTCGACCTGATAGCTTGAACTCGCGGCCTGACAAACGGCAGCATCGGTCGGATGACCAATATCGATTCCCTGATGAACGACATCAGGCTGCTGTATAGGCGAAGTCAGGGCTGCCGCAAAAACCTCCAGGTCAAGCATGGTCATTTCGCATAGATCCGCGAACGACCGATCGGAGATGCGATAAGACAGAGCGTTCTTACTGAGACGTTGCCCTTCGCAGGTGGTACAAAGCGAATAGGTTCGCCATCGAGCCAAAAATGCTCGTACATGCATTTTGTATTTCTTTCGCTCCAGCCAAGCAAAAAAGCCGTTGAGCCCTCCAAAATTTTTCGCAGGAACACCTTCCCGAATGAGCTGCCAATGCTTTGCTTTTAGCTTGGATACTGGCACATCGACGGGAATATCATATTCCTTCGACAGCGCAAGCAACTCCTGAAGTTCGTGCGAGTAAGCGGGAGTGCGCCAGGCCGCAATCGCACCGTCGCGAAGACTCAAACTGTGATCGGGCACAACCTTGTTCATGTCGATGGACACTGTTTCGCCAAACCCTTCACAGCTTTCGCAGGCTCCAATCGGACTATTGAAACTGAAAAGCCTGGGTTCACTGGCTGGATAATCGATCTTGCAATACTCGCAGCGTTGCTCGGACGAAAATCGGTAAACACGATACGGAGTCGTGTCTACAAGAAACTCATCAGTGGATGTATTGGGTGATTCTACACTGTCAATCAGCATGAGTTTGCTTTGCTCGGTAAGCACCATGACCGAATGACGCCCTTCCGAGTCGGACTGCTCCAGCACGATCGACAAGCTTTGCGTCAGACGCTCGGCAAGCTCGGGACTCATCTGTTCGCCTAACACAATTCGATCGACAACCACGAATGCCCGGCCTTGGTCTGTAAACTTCTTAGCCATCGCTTCGCGCTGGTCATCTGCAAGATGAACCATGGAGCCATTCGCAATCAGACGTACAAAGCCATCCGCTTGCAAATCAAAAAGTCGCTCGGACAATTCACTTTTGGTAGCCCACTCAATCTCGAAACCGATCATCGCACGTCCTGCTGGTAGCTTCGACAGCGCTTCTAGAATCGATTTTGGAGTGTGGGAGACAACGGGCCGCCTACAGGTATGGCAATGCAAGGTGGCGTGCTTCGCAAAAACAATCCGCAGGTATTCCAGCATCTCGCTAGCCGTGCCGACGGTGCTTCGATTGTTGCGGGAACGTTGTTCTCGCGTAATTGCGATCGAAGGAGGAAGATTCGTAAGAGAGTCGAATTTGGGTTTATCGATTCTTTGCAGGAACTGCCGACTGTAGGCGGAGAAGCTCTCGATATAGCGACGTTGGCCTTCGGCATAGAGCGTGTCCAGCGCTAGCGATGTCTTTCCACTGCCGCTGACTCCGCAAATCACCGTCAGTTTCCCAAGCGGGATTTCTAGATCGATTCCCTGAAGGTTGTTCTGCCTAGCACCACGAAGAGAAATACAATCCATTGCCGGGCGTCAATCTGTAGAAGTCGTTGGGTAATAAATGAAGACAATCAAGTATACGGGGCTGACTATTGTTGCCTGTATCGAACCAATGGACAACTTCGAGTCGATACCCCGTAAACCTGTATTTGCCGCAAAAATTGAAACGCGGCCCGCATTTCGACGGCTATTGGCTCGTAACGCTTTGGACTTCTGTAAGGACCAACGGCGTTTCCTTTTGCAAGGTCTGCACGGTCGATGTCGGTTTTACACGGAAGAACAGAACATATAAGGCGGGCAGATTAATCAACGTCAGGAAGGTTGCGATCGATAACCCTCCCATGATGGCAATCGCCATGGGGCCCCAAAATACGCTCCTCGTTAATGGAAACATTGCAAGAATCGCGGTCGCGGCGGTCAAGATCACAGGCCGCGCCCGGCGAACCGAAGATTCGATCACCGCTTCCCATTCCGTCAATCCTTGCGCCATATCCTGCTCGATCTGGTCTACCAAAATAACAGAGTTGCGCATGTCCATACCTGCCAATGCAATCACCCCCAGAAGCGAGACGAACCCGAACGGAGCATTGAAGAGATGCAAAAAGGCAACCGCACCAATCAGTCCAAGTGGAGCGATTCCAAAAATCAGAATCATCTTTTTGAAGCTATGCACTTGTGACATCAGCAAGGTCAACATCAACAAGATCATGACTGGGAACATCGCAAACAATGCCTTGTTCGCTTTCTTGCTTTCTTCGACCGCTCCGCCAGCTTCAATACGATATCCCGCCGGCAGGTTGCTTTTGATTTCCTGTAGCTTACTTTCGATTTTAGCGCTGATATCAGGAGCTTGAAAACCATCTGCAATATCGCATCGAACCGATAGAGTTCGTTCCTGGTTTCTTCTCCAAACAATAGGTTCTTCAAGGCTAGCGCGAATGTTACCAATTTGACTCAGTGGGACCGCGCGACCATTCTGACCAAACAAGGTCATGTCAGAGAATTGGTCTAGATTCAAACGCTCGGACTCGATGGCTCGCGCGACGACTTGAATGTTCTCTGTCCCTTCACGAAACTGCGAGATCGTGGTTCCGCTAAGCAGCGTTTGCAGACCAAGCTCAATCTCCTGGGGACTCAAGCCCATCAAGCGAGCGCGATCTTGATCAATGTCGACATGGATGGACTTGGCGGGCTCGTCCCATTCCAAATTGACATCGATAGCGGCTGGCTCGGTGCGCATCAGTTCCTGAACGCCACTCGCGATTTCACGAACGCGTTGTGGATTAGGACCAATGATACGAAACTGAACTGGGTATCCGACCGGTGGACCGAATTCAAGACGAAGGACTCGAAGCGATGCGTCTGCGAATTGAGGATCACTAGAAAATCGATCCAGCAGCTCGGCACGCAAAGCCTCGCGCGCCGGAACACTGGTAGTTTGAATTACCAGCTTGGCGAAACTCGGGTTAGGAAGATCAGGATTCAAAGCGAGAAAGAAACGAGCTGCCCCAGCACCGATGTAACTAGTAAAATGACTTACCATCGGCTTGCTCTTGGGATCAATCGGTTCAACATGCTTTTGAACAATCTGCTCGATCTTCAAAGCCATGTTCTTGGTAGCAGTGATCGAAGCACCTTCATTCATTCGAATATCAACCATCAGTTCGGTCCGCGACGACAGTGGAAAGAACTGCTGCTGCAGGCGAGTGAAGCCAACCATCGACCCTACAAACATAGCAATCGTTATTGAAACGATTGCCCAAGGACGCCGAACACATACGCGAATTATTCCGCGAAGGCTGCGATGAAAGAAAGACTGGAATGGTACGTGATGCGTTTCCCCCTCCTTCTTACGAAATTCCGGTAGCAGTTGGACTCCCAAAAAGGGCGTGAAAACGACGGCCACAAACCAAGAAGCGATCAAGGCAATGCCAACCACCCAGAAAATCCCGCCCGCGTATTCACCTGCTGCTGATTTTGCGAAGCCGACTGGCAAAAATCCAACCACAGTGATCAGCGTTCCCGAAAGCATGGGGAACGCCGTAGAGGTCCACGCAAACGTAGCCGCATCCACTCGCCCCCAACCTTCTTCCATTTTGACCGCCATCATCTCGACCGCAATGATGGCATCGTCGACAAGAAGCCCTAACGCCAAGATCAATGCGCCCAACGATATACGATCAAGATTCATGCCGATCGCATTCATGACGACCAAGGCGATGGCAAGCACCAACGGAACGCTCAAGGCCACCACAATTCCCGTTCGAAAACCTAAGCTCAAAAAGCTGACCACGAGCACGATGATCAAGGCTTCGATAAACGATTGGATAAATTCCCCGACCGACTCCTCGACAACATGAGGCTGGTAAGCAATATTGCCAATTTCTATGCCAAGCGGAACTTGTTCACGAATTGATTCGAGCGATGTCTCGAGCGACTTCCCAAGATTAAGAACGTTTCCACCTTTAGACATAACCACCCCAAGGACAACTGCAGGCTTGCCGTTGTAACGAACAAGGTACAGAGAAGGGTCTTCGTAGCCGCGCTTGACTTCGGCGATGTCACTCAGCCGGAACACTCGCCCGTTGGCTTGGACCGGAACCGCTCGAATCTGCTCAATCCCTTCGAAATCGCGAGACACTCGAACATGAATTCGGTCGGTCTGACTGTCGATGCTACCAGAACGAAGCAGGATGTTTTGACGTTGAACGCTATCGAAAATTTGTTGCGGTGTAACCCCCAACGTGGACAGCTTCTGATGCGAAAACTCGATGTAGATTCTCTCAGGTTGTTCACCAATGATGTCGACCTTTTCTACATCCGCAATGCGAAGCAAGTGCTTGCGAGCTGATTCGCACATTCGCTTTAGGTCGGCTGGAGAATAATCGTCGCCCGTGAATGCGTAGAGAGCGGAGTAAACATCGCCATACTCATCATCCACAGCAGGTCCGATAACACCCTGTGGCATTCGAGACTGGATATCACCCAGCTTCTTGCGGACTTGGTACCAGATGTTGGGAACTTCTTTGCGTGGGGTCGTGTCCTTGATTTGGACCAAGGTTAGCATACGATCCGGTAAACAATACGTTTGAAGGAAGTCAAGGTAGGGCGTCTCGCGGAGCTTGTCCTCTACCTCTTCTGCGACTTGCTCTTGCATCTCTTGCGAGGTAGCACCAGGCCACACCGCTGAGACGACCGCCGTCTTGATGGTGAACGAAGGATCTTCGGCTCGCCCCATCTGAAAGTAAGCTTGCAAGCCTGCGACCGAGCTTGCCAAAATCAAGAACAACACGAAGGCAGGGTGCGTCACTGCCCAGCGCGATAAATTCCAGGAATGGTCTTGGTGACTGGTAGGATGGGTAGAAAGCAACATGATAGGTTAGTTGGCTTCCCAGATACGAACGGTCACTTGTTCATCGATGCGTTGCACCCCAGCGCTAATGATCTCGTCCCCTTGTTCCAAGTTGCCGCGAACGATAGCTCCATCGGATCGGTACTGGATGACTTCCACCGAAACTGCTTCAACGCGTGCTGAATCAGATCGCTTTGCATCGCGCACAACGCGCCAAACAATGGGAAGGCTATTACGACTGGCGATCGCTGTGATTGGGACGGCGATCCCACTGGAAGACTCATCTGTCAGGCTTATTGATGCGGTCATGCCAATCGCAAGATCCGGTGCGGAGTCCAACAAGCGAAAGCGAGCGTCGTAGGTGCGTGAGACCGGATCTGCAATGGGCGAAAGCTCTCGGAGCTCCGCTCGCAACTCAAGTCCTGGCCGCGACCAAAACAACGCGGTGGCACAAAA
>CAITIF010000536.1 GCA_903892365.1 uncultured Pirellula sp.
AATATTCCCCCGCGTCGATCAGCAGCTCATTTGAAAGTGATGCTGGATACGCTGGAGCAGACACAACCCAGAGGCGAAACGCAGCTGCCAGCCATTTTAGACGAGCTTGCCGAAACCATTCGACAACGAGCTCTGATCGTGGTTATTTCGGACTTTTTTGTCGATCCGGCCTTATTGAAAAACTGCTTTGAACACCTGCGATTTCGCAAGCACGATGTGGCCGCATTTCACTTGCTAGATACCCAAGAGCTCGAATTCTCATTTCAACGCCCCGTGCGTTTTAATGATATGGAAGGTGGCCCCCATCTCTTTGTCGAACCTTCCGAGATCGCAGACCGATATCATCGCGCTCTACAAACGTACTTGATCGATATGCAAAGGATCGTGCTGGAATCCTCCGTCGACTACCATCGCGTCACCACGTCCGAAGCCTACGAACACCCACTTATGCGTTTTCTGGTAAGAAGAACTCAATCGCGAGGGGTCCGATGAGTTTTCTACAGCCTTGGATGCTAGTCGCATTGCCATTGATCGCGGCTCCTGTCATCATTCATCTGGTCAATCAACGGCGGTTTCAAACCGTTCCTTGGGCAGCCATGATGTTTTTGCTTCAGGCAAGCAAGATGTCCAGCGGTTACAGCAAACTTCGGCAATGGTTGATCTTGGCCCTGAGAACGCTGGCTGTCGCGGCATTGATCTTGTTCACGGCTCGTCCTCTTGCAAGTGGTCTGCTCGGGTTGCTAGGAAACCGAACGGATGAGGTTGCTATCGTTCTGGTGGATCGTTCGCCCAGTATGCAGCAAACGCAACCTGGTACAGGCATGACGAAACAGCAGTCTGCATTGATGCAACTTTCCAGCACGCTCGCAACTTTAGGAGTGAAGCGAGTGGCTATCTTCGATTCCTACAGCGAAAAACCAATTGAACTTGAAACCCCCGAAGACATCGCATCGAACGTCAGTCTCTTGCCCAACGGAGCGACCAGCGACCTCCCTGGGCTGATGGAACGGGCCTTGGTTTACATCAAATCCAATCAACTGGCCAGCACCGACGTTTGGATATGTTCCGACATGCGAGAAAGTGACTGGAAAAGCCGCGATGGGCGATGGGTCGCAGCGCGCGAAGGATTTTTGAATTTGGCTCAGGATGTTCGCTTCCATATCTTGGATCTGAGCAGCGGCTCGGACGAAAACTTAGCAATTCGCATCGTGAATGCCAAGCGAGTCGAAGAAACGTCTGGTCCGGAATTGTCGATCAGCTTTAAGCTCCAACGCGGCTCACACAGCCGATCTTCAGAAAAGAATGAAGCCGATGCGATTGCTGCATCAGGCCCCTCTATTCAAGTGCCAGTTCAAATCGAAGTGGGCTCCGTACGCAGTGTGCTGCCTGTTGATTTGCAATCGGGATTGGCGGAAGTGAACGACTACCGAATCCCGCTCTTGGCGGAAGGACCTGCCAAGGAAAATGACTCTCTCGAATCACAAGCGGGCTGGGGTGCCCTGCGTATTCCCGCCGACACCAACTTGGCTGACAACACCAGCTACTTCGTCTTTGAAAAACCAGCGATACGGCGGTCGATCATCGTCAGCAGCAACCCAACGCTCATCGAAGCGATCGAACTATGCACCAATATCTCGCCCGAACAGTCGATTCGAGTCGCAACCGAAACCGCGACGTCGTCGCAGTTAGATTCTGTCGACTGGAACGCTATCTCGCTCGTGATTTGGCACGAACAGCTGCCCACCGATCGATCCCTGGAACTATTGACCAATTTTGTGTCTTCAGGCGGGCAGGTTTTGTTTTTGCCACCAGAATCACCCAATACAACGCAAGCCTTTGGCTTTCAATGGACAACCTGGGAGACGGTTCAGCCGACACCTTCCGGCACGCAACCGCAACCTCCGGACGGGCCGACCAATGAGGATAGCCAAGCCGCCTTACTAGCGCGCGTGCAACAATGGCGCAATGATTCTACGATCCTCAGCAACACCCTGAATGGAGCTGCTTTGCCGGTTGGACAAATCGGTATCAAACGTATCTGTCGGGTGCAAGGTAACGGCACAGCTCTCGCCTCCATCAATGACACCACACCCTTCCTTTTAAAAATGGATGCGGCCGAAACCGATACATCGAACTCGGGTACCAATCAAGGCGTATACGTTTGCACCACGACCCCAGCACAAAGCGACTCAACCTTGGCCAAGGATGGAGTTGTCATGTACGTTGCCATCCAGCGAGTGCTGGCCGCAGGAGCCGAACGTGTCGGGTTCAGCAAAATGCGAACAGTTGGCGATTCCGATCGAAAGCAACTGGAACTGGCAACTCAAGAAGTTGGGGACTCCACCGTTTTTTCCAACAACTACGTCGAACACACGGGCGTTTATCGAACGCCTGATTTATTGATTGCCCAAAACCGTACCGCCGAAGAGGACAACAATACTTTCGTTCAAGAGTCTAATATGGCAGAGCTGTTTGGAAGTCTTCCTTGGTCCCGGATCGAATCTGGGGCAAATGCTAATAGCTTGGTCCAAGAGATTTGGAAGTGGTTCGTAATTGCAATGTTGCTAGCCTTGGTGATCGAAGCTGCTTTATGCATTCCCAAGCGGCGAACCGCCTCGCGCCCGCTCGGCTTGACACAACCGACCTAAAGGGCAGGGATCTCAAGGGCAGACAATGCCTCGCACCGGTAAAAAACCGATCCTAGGAAACGGCGATTTTATACGGCCATGCTAATCTGCTGATTGCTTCGCATAATCGTTTCGATCCCATTCCTCTCGTACTCGGTTTGGCAACGAGTCTCGAATGAGTCGCTGCTTATCCGGAGTCGCTTGCATGATCTTCATGTCGCGGCCCGCAGCGTTGTAGAATTCGTTCGAAGTTAACTGCCCCACCAATTTGTTGGCGACGTAGCCCATTTCAATTCGAGCGATGGTTCGCAACACATCGTCCGCAAATTGGGAATTGATCACTTTGGTTAACGATTCGGAAGCCATCCGATAATTCTCCCCTTCGATGGCCAGCCTCGCGATTTGCAACTCCGCTTTTAACTCATAGTTGCGGGTGGTAGCATCCTTACCGGGGAAATACTCGGATACGCCACGCCAGTGCTTCAGATCGTTCTCGATCAAAGCAAGCGCATATTGGCGCTGTATGGTTGGTTGACGTTGCACTCCAGCCGTAGACCTCGCCTCCATGCTTAACAAGTCGTTGCGCATGAGATAAAGGGCCCCGGCGATTCCGACCAGGACAGAACAGCCAGCAATCGCAACTCGTTTGACAGATCGAGCAATCACCCACTGTGATTTGCTTTTTTCCGAAACTGCATTGGTCAGCTTTTGTAGCTGTTGCGTCACTTCAAGATGGCTGACGTGTTGATGCTCGATCACCAAACCCGTAAATGGAATCATTTGATCCACTTGGCCAGCCAAACTGCTATCGACCACCTCTCTCAAGGCTCGGGCTAATTCCATGGCGGACGCAAAGCGTTCATCAGGGCTTTTCGCCAATAACTTATGAACAATTTTTACTAACGCTGGGGGAAGATCCGGACGCAGAGTCGCTAGCGATGGCACTTCCGCTTGCAAGTGTTGCATGGCTAACGCCAATGCTGTCTCACCCGAAAACGGGGGCCGGCCGGATAGCATGTGGAAGGCGGTGGCACCAAGCGAGTACAGGTCGCTACGCGAATCTACTGTCAGCCCCTGAATCTGCTCGGGGCTCATGTACAACGGAGTGCCAAGCGTGACTCCGACCGCGGTCAAATTCTGCGACTGGCCCCTCGATCGAGCTAAACCAAAATCGGCAACTTTAGCTTCTCCATCTGGTGTCAAAAGGATATTGTCTGGCTTGATGTCGCGATGCACCAAACCAATCGATGCTGCCTTTTGCAGAGCAGCAGTCGCTTGCCACAGGATGGAAACCGATTCCGCTAATGGCAGGGCCCCTCGACGCTGAATGTACGAATGTAGGTTGCTTCCTGGGACATATTCTTGCGCGATGTAGTGAATGGATTCGAACTTTCCAATATCGTAAACTTGGACAATATTCGGATGCATGAGCTGCGCAACCGCTCTCGCTTCTTGAAGAAAGCGTTGCTCATGATCGCTCGATCCCACAAAATCCGAACGCATTACCTTCAGTGCTACGTGCCGATGCAAGGACTCCTGAAACGCTAAGTAAACCGACGACATACCTCCCACGCCCAACCGGTGCAGGATGGAAAAACCAGCAATCGACTGGTTTGTCAGGTCGTTTTGCGTTGAAATACTGCTCATTCGAGATCTGCCTATTTGGTTTGCCGCCGTTAGGATTGTTTCCAACGCATCAATATTCGCGACTGCTCATTCGACTTGACTTGGATCGAAATCTGTCCATCGATCACCGTTAACGACTCAAACTCACGGCCCTGCGAGTCGACTCGCCAAGCTTCTGCAACATCGCGAAAAAACGAAAGTCGAGCGGAACCGGATTTGGCCTGTGTCTCACAAAGAAGGATACAAGCATCGCCAACTTTGCCAGTTAGCAGACCGGCTTTCTGTTCCTGACACTCACTGGTATCAATCGCAGGAGCTGGATCCACGAACGACATGTGAACACTCGGTAACGAGCATTGGGCTAACCAAGCCCCCTCATCGACGGCACTCGAACTCATAGCCGACTCTTCAACAATCCACGGGACATCGCAAAAATCCATAGCGCTCTCATATGGACGCGGCCAATCGATGCCAATCGAAAAATGCCCCTTCACGCTTCCGTCCGGTCCGATTGGAACGTCAGAAATTAGAAACCGACTGTCCGACCGGCGGTGGAAGCTGAGGCCCTTCGATGCAATATAAATGCGGTGCTCCGCATCATCGATCTCAATCAGTTCCACGGTGGCTTGAAGTGGCCCCTGCAGCTTGCCTTTAACACCATGTTGCCAAGCCGCCAAAGTAGCCCCTTCGTTCAACCAAGCGGTTCGCCAAACACAAGAGACAGACTGAGAATCAAGATTTTCACTTTCAACGACAACCTCAACCGATCGAGCACCTTTCCACAAGGTGTAACTTGTCTTCAACACCACCGTTTGCCCCGTGGATAGCTTCGCTTCGCCAGTCATCTCGATAGAACCCACTAAGGGAGTGTCTCGGACGATTCGCAGCTGGATGTTCGACAATGTCAAGCAGTCCGCATCACTCCACTTTCGTTTCGCATCCGATCCTCCCTCAACCAACGATGGCATCCCGCTCAAACGACTTCCTCGTTTGTTGGCAATGTACATCGAGCGAAGATGGCCTCGCTTGGGGTCAATCTGAAGCTCCATGTACTCGTTGGCCAAGGTCCAATCGGTTCCTACGATTCCCGAGCGTATGCCCGCAAGCCGTGTTAACCAAGATGATTTGCTTGGCTTGTCAGGGGAAGTCGAACTAGCAGATCGACTGCCGCTAGCAGCATTCAATCGCATGCGGACAAATCCAAACGGGGGAATGTCGACCACCGCATCGGTTCGGCCGGATCGTGCATCGCAAGCGACAATGCGCTTGCTGGAACTCGGATCGACTTCCCCTTCAAGTCCCTCCAGAAACAATCTCATCGGATGGTTTCCTGGATTGATCAAAAGATAGCCCCTACCGCTTTCCGGCAGATTAGGCCGTCCAGTCGATCTCGGCACGTTGGAAAGAGTTGCTTGAATCTGCTTTAACAGTGATTCCCGTTGCTCAGCAATCCTAGCCTCAATACCAACCTTGATTTCCGACTCCAAGCCCGCATCCAATTCTTCCAAAATTGCGTTCGTTTCATCTGCAATACCTTGCTTCGATTCAAGTGAATCATGAGTCGCCGTTTGAGCTGCGATTTGATCCCACAAATACGAGAGCGATTGCATTCGTTCCGTCCGCACCCGAAGCTGTTCATACTGAATCATGCGATGATGTTGCATCGCCTGCTGATTCGTTGCACCAGGTACCGCAATCTTGAATGCGTTGCTCGGAAACGACGTGCTTGAGTAAGGCTGGCTCGTGGTTGCGAAATAGTGATCCACCGTTTGAAAAGCACCCAGTGAAGGTGAGCGAGCAATCAGTCTTAGCAAATCCTGTTGCGGTTGAGACGGAAGCTCCGGCCAATGAGCCAAGATCAGTGTTGGAACTTGGTGATAATCCAACTGACCTGCTAAGCTCACAGCGAGATCCAGATAGCTATCTGCACTACTTGCGTCCAGCACATGGCTTACCAAAGCATCGACGCTTGAACCTTCGTGACTGGATTGCCATTTGATTTTGGCTTGGTCACCATCAGGAACAACTCCTTCGGACCATGCATGCAGCATCACATTTCTGAAGCCGAACTTGGATAGCCAGTTCGGTGCATTCGCAGAAAAGCCCGGTCCAAATCGGGAAAAGACACTGGGCACGTCCATCCCCAATGCGTTGTACGCTTTCTGCCCTCGCCGCATCTGTCTCCACTGAGCCTTGACCGAACCACGGACCAGCATCTGGTCGCTCTCCAGTCCGCCTATGACCGCAAGGTTCTTTGCCGACATCTTCGCCCGAATGACTTCCCATGCCGCCGGATTGCGATCTTGAATTTCCTGAAGCAAGCTAGCGCACGCAAGGAGATTCGTTGGATGGGTCGACTGAAGTTGCTGATCGAGCGCACTTTGCAAAGTCGACGGAGCTAACAAAATCACTTCAAGCAAATATGCTTGTTGCGAGCAATAGCGGTCGCGCTCTTGCGACAACGAATCAAAGCAAGCTTGTAGCCAGCGTTCTGTCTCCGTCCCATCGCCAGCTATCGATGCCTTAGCTGCCGACAACGCTTGTTCGGTGAATGCGATCCAATCGATATTCCACGAGTATCTCAGCTTGCGCGCCAGTATTTGAATCTGAAGGACCGCGTATCCCAAAGCATAGAAGTCATCGCATAGAAGTGGCTTGCTACCGGAAACATCCGACTCTAGATTCAATGCGCTAAGAATTCGCGCCACAAGCTCCGGTCGAGAATGCGATTCGGAATCGATCACCAAACATTCGCCCAACTGAAGTCGTTCCCGTTGAGGCTGGTCTAATTTCTTTCGCGATGCTTCCGGACAAAGAATTAAGGCATGTTCGAGATCCAATGAGTTGCCATCGATCTTCTTCCATTCAGGCACATTGCCCAAACCGACCAGCAATCTCGGGTCCCATTGACTTGTCCATGCCGTCAGAAAATCCAGCGCGAGCGAATGCCCCATTCTTTTGGGAAGTTCCTCGAGAGCCGTGCTGGGAATTACGAAGATTGATCTTTGCAGAGAAGTCATTGACCTAATCAAGTACGAGTGGAGAAACTTGCCCTCCATATTAACACAAGCACTTTCGACTTACGACATCTATTCCGGAGGCTCGTCCCCCCAATCGCGTCCTTCATCGAATGACTTGGTCGCTTTCCAAGACCCAGTCAACTTATTTCAATAAAAAACGCGTGGCAAAACCACGCGTTGGATGAGACGAAAATACGGCCTGAGCGGCTAGCTCGCAGCCTTGAACGTCAAACTATTGAACTTTAGCGTCTGTTTTCGCAGGAGCCATAGCGACCAGAGCCGCCTTGTACTTCGCACGGGCCAAGTTCAGACGAGCGGAATACTCGCATGCGGTTTCTTCATTGTCGACGACAAACAGAGTCTTTAGCTTCTTTTCAGCAGCAATTGTCTTGGCTTCGACGGGGCAATGGCAAGTCTTGTCGCCAACCTTGTACGAAATCGCAACGGAATCCATGGCCTTCTTGACTTTGGAGGCAACTTCACCTGCCTTGACGGAGCAAGTCATCGATTCGCCAGCGATGGTTGTAGTGCCAGAAACCTTGCAAGTGCTTGGGGTTGCAAAAGCGGCAACGAACTTCTCCGTTTGATCGACCAGACCAACAAAAGCCTTCTCAGAGGAATCAAACTTCTCGTCGCCAACGACATACATCAGCTTCGCCTTGGTCGAAGCAGCAACCGCTTTGGCGGATTCTTCACAGCACATGGACTCTTCGCCAACCATGTAGGTCATTTTTGGCAGCTTTGCCAAACCTTCGGTAACGCAGCAAGTGTTCCCAGTTGCACACTCTCCG
>CAITIF010000537.1 GCA_903892365.1 uncultured Pirellula sp.
CCTGTTCCAAAGCCTCGAGTGAAGTGGCTCTTTCCGTGAGCTGCGAAATGGTAAAGTCAAGCTTGCCTTGTTGCGTGCTGACTTCCAGTTTCGCCATCTGCAGTTTAATCTGCTCGTTTTCTGATAACCATTTCAGCTCACTGACCGTATTGACCCACTGCTGCCGGTCTTGCATCAGTTCCTTCAGATATTCCGAAACGGTTTGGATTCGTTCTTGGATCTGTTCGCGTTTATTTTGAAAGTACGTTCGTCCCTTTGCAAGATCGGATACCACGCACATACTGACCAGCACATGGAGAGCCGAGATCCCCACATTAGCGATGATCATCTGTCCGAGAGTTGCATTGATAAAGTACAAGCCAAGATTCAGAGTCAAAGTAAGTAGAGCCACAACCCCGAACATTTGCTTGGTAAGGAGGCTAACTTTTGCTTTTTTTCCGTTGTTAGCAACTGACTCCGCCGAAAGAATCTCAGCCGCATCCTTTGCAAAACTGCTGATTTTACGTGAGAGATCGCGGACTTCCGTCTGCATGTCCTCCAACGCTTTATTTTCAGGGTTGGTGTCGTACTGTTCGAATACTGTTTCAGAGATTGTGCTCATGATGTACCTATCTGGATTTTGCGCCTACGCGTTCCATGTCCTTCATCCGTAGCTCCATTGCTTCCAATCGCATGGCGAGCTCACTGGCATCGGTTGCTCCGATCGCTGCTGTTGCGCCCTCTTTTTTGTCGAGCGCGACATTCCACCAATCCATGCCTATTTCGCGGGCTTTTTCGATAGAACAAACGACCAGTCGAATTTGGATCGTCAAGAGTTCGATATCAACCAGCTTGATACGAATGTCTCCAGCGATAACTACTCCCATGTCCAACACTCTCTCCAAGATGTCCGCGATGGAGGACGACGAGGTTGCAGTGGGGATTCTTGTTGTACTCATACTCTATACTCCGTTCAAAAACTGTGTTGATTGTTTCCGTCATTGCATCAGCTTGTTTGGCTGTTGCTGTTTCAAATGAGTTTCCCAAGTGGTCCAAGGTCTAGATTTAAGTCTTCGCGTCCGATGCCGAACGCGATGCACAAGGTATCGATTGCCTCCGATTGTTTCATAAGGCAGTCGCCCAGTCTTTCGATCTCTGGATCGGTCAGTGTTCCGTTCTCCATTCGCCGAATGGCTTGCCTTTCGAGAAGTTCGTGCAACAAGTTCACAAGGGTGACTGCCAGTCGGCCTAAACCGGTTGCTGCGTTCTCCGCATTGAGTTCGACCCGGCGTGATGCAGCTGCGGAGGCCATCATGGCTTGCGCAAGCTCCGAGTCATTGTGGCTTAATGCGTCTGTTCTGTTTGAGCTCATGACGCCTCCCTGAACAATTGTGTTGATCGATTGTGGTGACACAAGCTTTGCGGAAGTTCGCCTAAGGCGTCTACGGCGCAAACGAGACCACGCAGACCAATGTAAAGCAAATCGACCCCAGCGACGGAGATGGTAATGTCACCGGTGATCACGACCCCTTTGTTGAGAAGCCGATCGATTGCATCGCAAAGCGAAATGCTTTTTGCGAGATGTTCATTTTCGTTCAGCACGATCCAAATCCTTTTGGTGCAGTGAGAAAGCCTACTCCTCAGACTCCAGTAGGTCGAGAAGCTCCGCCTCGCGTTCGTCAAATTCATCTTCTGATATTTCGCCTGCCTCCAGTTGAGCATGCAAGGCTGACAGCAGTGTCATGTTACTAGCCCGCTGGTTTTCTTTTTCCTGCTCCACAGCCTTTGCAACTTCTTTGGCAATAAAGAGAAAACCTTTGAACGGCGACATGACCAAGTCATCTAGGTAAAACATGGGTTCATTCCATCGATAAGGCTAACTTGACAAAGCTGTAAGGGGGCCACGGTCCGTTGAAGGTTATGGCAAAATCATCGCTGAACATTTCAGCAGCTCGATAAACAGCCGCACTGAATTCTGATTCCATATTACGGTCGATCAAACAGGCAAGACGCATCACGTCTGATTCTTCCCGAGTCGGTTGGACTTCTAATTCTTTCGAGAACGGGGCAAGTGCATCAAGAAAGACTTGAGTATTCGCTTCACGCTCTGCATTTAGCAGTTTTTCGAAGATTCGCCCCATTTCAATTTGGTCATCTCGCGATGCCTTTCCCTCTACGATCAGCTCGCGTGCTTCTCGCAATTGAGGGTGACGATCGACGAAATATTGAGGCACATTGGGTGCTGTCCACTTGAGCGAAACAGTCATTTCGACGTTCCCGCCGACACGTTCAATCTGCTCGTTCAAGATGTCGCGGTTGTTGTCCAAGATGTAGTAGACTTGGTCTAAATTGTCTGCGATCAGCCCAAAGGAAACGGGTAACATGCTCCAGTGCTTCGCAAGGTGCGTTACGATCTCTTGATGAGCAGCCAAGTACTTACGTTGTGGGCGAATTTTTCTAGCTACGATCGGGGAAACCGCTACGGCCAAGTCTCCGCGTTCGATTACGGTAACATCCGCCTCTTCAAGTCCCTTGAGTTTTGCTGCCTGAACGGCATCCTTATCTTTGGATCGCAGGAAGGAGTAGACATAAAAGCCAATAGCAACTTCCACTTCAATTTGACTGGACATATTCTTATCCCTTAGAAGTTAGTAGGTGAATCCAACATTACGATTTTGGTTCGCAGATGGAGCCTGGGTTGCAAGCGGGGGTTGTTGCTGAGCCGCGATGCGTATCTGCAACGATTCTTGCTCCTGAACAATCGTTTGGATACGATTGGTTAGAATGTCGACTCGCTCCAACAGGCTCTCTAGCTCGATTGCACGCCTGGATCGTTCGATTTCCAGTGAAGTGAGCTTTAAATAGAGCTCAGGAGTTTGCAGCGAAGCGACCGCTTTACGCGATGCTCGTGTTTGCATGTTATGCAAACCACGTCTTGGTATCGAATTTCTCATGAACGCATTCCATTGTTGACAGGCAAAATTCGATTCGTGATGAATCGTTACTTGGATGCTGCTGTCGCAATGGGTAGTCCAGTGGTTTCGAAGGCGGGTGGCCTAGGAAGCCGCCGACTGTTGTTGTCGCGTGCAGTACCGTTTTCAATTACTTCATCGGTACAATCTATTGGATCGGCTTTCTTTTCCAAAACGGACCGGACTGCATCGTTTTTGGCGGCGAGTGCAACGACTGCAACATCCGCGATCGCTGTCGTGTTGGATGCTACGGATGATTCGGAGACTTTGGCGGCATTCACGATATCCAGGCCGTTCTCTAGCAGATTCAAGCTTGCATCAATGCGATGGCTTGGTTCAGCTTCTTTACG
>CAITIF010000538.1 GCA_903892365.1 uncultured Pirellula sp.
AGGGTCCGCTCCCGTGTTTTTGGCTAACACGTAAAGCATCTTGCCGTACTTGGAATAGATCTTGGTCTTTTGGCCAGCTGTTTTGGCCATGGACGCTTTACGGACTTCGAAACTTCTACCCATTTAGTTTATCTCACTCGCGATTGCGTGGGGTCATGTACTTGATGCGGGGGCCAATTCCGAGAACGTGGGCAGGAAATTTCCTTGGCCTTTTCGTTCCTGAGAAGTGGCGGACCATTCTTCCTGCCACGCCACCCATGATACCTTTGAAATCCCTTTCAAAACAGCCTTGATCCGAAGACGCGGCGCTGCTCGACCACTTCGAATGTTCTACCTTTGGATTCGGTTGGCCGCCAACGCTCTACTGCTCCTGCGTCATGGCCCCAAGCGTGGAGTCGATTGCCTGAATGGCTGCCGTTTGTATCGTAAACTCCTCGGGAATCAACGAGGCTCCGGTAGCGGATTCCGCATTCAAAACCGAGCTGTTCGGTGCGATTCTACTGACCGAGATGGGCTTGGAATTGACATCGAGCCGGATGGAAACGCCGTCGCTTTCGCGTGGCCGTCGCAGCCCAAGCTCGTCGCAAAGAACCGCGATCAAATCCCCCAGCTGCTGCCAGGCGACCTCCGCTTCGGCGATCTGAGGCATCGCGTTGGCGCTGGCGAGCATCAAACCTACTCCTGCAGCGCCCGCGAACAACAATTCTTTCAGGGAAGCAAACACAAGTACGGCGGAGCCACCAAAATCAAGTGGCATCATGATCACAGCAATCAATGGTGCAAACAACACTCCCGCAGGAGCTAAACCAGTCAAAAGCCTTCTCGACATCGGCATGTCGGTCCAAACCTGGCGCGTAAACTGGTCGAGCTGGTCATCGTCCAGCAGGATGTTGCTCTCATTCTGAAAGCGTTCGATGGCCCGCTGGCATGCAAGCTTGACGCGTTGCACACAAGCATCCTCACCATGCTGTCCAGTGCCGAACCGGTCCAGTTGAAGCGAGCCTGACTTGTCGAACTGCCTGAGATGCTGCATCAATTGATCGGAAGTCACCACGCGCCCTGCCTCCCCCGACGACCATCGCGAACGGATCCAATTGCTGACCGATGTCGCTTTGCCCGTAATCCATTCTGTACCACGCATCCATTCTGGAAACGATGCAAAACTGGTTGCCTTCGCGATCGTGGTCTTGGTGGAATCCGCGACACGACTGGCCCAGCGACTGGGTCTAGCCCACCAAGGCGCAGTCCGTTCCAGCGAATTCGAAATCTGCTGTACGATTTGCTTGGAAGCTTGAAGTCGGACTGTCGGTTGACTCGAACGTTTCGCAGTCTCCGAAGAAAACTCGTAACAGGCTTGCGCAATGGTTCCTTGAAGTTCGAAGACAATGCGTTTTAAGTCACGCTCTCGCCGTTGCAGAACACTGATGCCTTCGCGAACCGCAGTCTGTAGCTGCTGAAGCGTGGATTGAAGCAGCTCATTCGCCAAGCTGCGTTTGTCAAGCTGGCTGCCTAGATTTAACAACCAATCGGCAGTGGCCACAGGCTCTGGTGGCTGAGCTCGTCCCTTTTGATCGATGCGAAAGAACAACGGCAGCGGCTGAAGCGTTGGGACTTTGTAAAAGCTAGGCGGCTCGGGAATCTTCTCGCGATCCAGTGGACCATCAAATCCATAAGCCATGTACTGTCGATCCAGCGCGTGATGACCGTATATCTTCTGTATCTCTTCGCTGATCTGCTGGGTGGTGTACTTTCGAGGAACTCGATTCACGGCCACAATCTGACGGACGGAGGACATCTGCTGTTGCAGCAATCGCATTAACCGACTGACCGTTTGATCATGAATCGCATTCGCCGGCAAGACAACGACAAACGCCGAGCAAAGAGGTGCAGCTGCACGAAGGACTCGCCAGCGAAGCTCCGATATCGACTGAGCCTGCTCATGGATCAACTGTACCTGGCCAGAAACCATCGGATCGGCCGAAGGGGCTGGTAGCAGACCCGTTTGCACATCTGGGCAGTCCATAATGGCAATTCCCCACCGATCCAGTTCCGGATCGGTCGCAACCAATGGAATCTCAATGGTCGGGCGAATCCTCTGTATCCCCTCTGTATCGACAAACGACCTCGCATTCGTGTCGTTGTACTGAGCTGCCGCAGCATCGGCCGAATCCGCTAACAACTCGCAATCACAACCGAAAATCGATCGAAGCCGAGCTTGCACAAATGCCCATACATTCTCATCACGTCGCCACGATTCAGGCATCCATAAAACAAACCGGTGAGTTCCTTGCGCGTTCGCGGAACCGACCAAAATGCGTTGACGATTGGCTTCGGACAAAAAGGTAGATACCAGAGAACTCTTACCAGCATTCAGCAACCCCATCACGGCCACAATCGGCGAATCCGGAGCATCGCAACATAGCTTTGCCTGCTCTAAAAGCCATCGAATATGCGAAGATTGGTTTTTGACGATCGATGTTGCGGGATATTGAGTTGCATCCTCTTGAGCATTTCGGTTCCACGGATTATCCAGGCTGCTGGCCAATTCCGTCGACAGGGAGGGCTGGTTCGTTCGCAGGAGTTCTCCGAATTCTCTGCGGTCGAAAAGCTCAAAAAACGAAAGATCTTTAGACGGCGATGTGTTCAGCGTAGCGAAGGAAAGCTTGCCTGTTCGGTCGCTCAGTTGAGTCTCAAGCAATCCAATCCATTCGGAAACTCGATGCGGATGAACTCGATTTTCTGACACGTCGCGTGTTCCCCCCTTCGGTTTGTTTCCAACTCCTCTTGAATAATCAACGTTTGTACGGATAGTAGAACATCCTTCGCACACAACCGGAAGACGGATCCAGCCCGATGCAACAGCCAAGAACCATAACCTCCACGCAACTGACCCTTTTTTTCATCTTTCTGATCTTGGGGCCCGTCGGTTGCGGTCTGCTTTTGTATTTCTACACCGGTAAAATGCCCGAGCCGCCGTTGGATGCTCTTGTGCGTTTCGAAACGATGTGGATTTCGCCGAAGAGCTCGGAGGAATCGCCTCGGTTGGTTCCTTGTATCACCATCAAAAACACGACCGAAGCAGCCTGGAAAAGCTTGTCCATTGAATTGAATGAGCAGTTTTTTTCCAGTGAACCCAAGGGGATTCCTGCTGGGCAGACTTTGTCCATACCCTTAGAAGCTTTCGTGGCAAGAAATGGCAGCGTCCGATTTCCGGTGGGCGACCGAGTGATCGAATTGGTGACTGTCTTCGCCCAGATTCCTTCGGGCGCACGAGGAGTCAGCGAATTCACCGTCCCTGCCAAGCCCCCCGCCAAGCCGAAAGAAAACGGCGTGCAGCCGAAAACAATCCAGGAAGAGCCTTGGATCGAGAGAGACAATTTGAAAAAAAACTGACCGGCAAGACCTGCTAAAACGGCATCGTGCATCAGGAATCTCGGCGTTTCGCAAGACGCAAACCTCGGAATGTTCGTTTTAAAGCGATCGCTCATCTAAAAGCGGTCGCACCTCTTATGCGTTGGGGCTATGATCGCAATTCAGCGAGGAGCAACCCAAGAGCGAAGAATGCGATGACCATTCGGTCGGAAACAGTCCCGCTTCCGTCGAGTTCATCTCGACGGGGCGCACAACTGAAAGCTACAAGTAGCATGCAACGCAAATGGAACCTTTTGTAGTTAACAAATAATTGCAACGCGAAGGTGGGCCTTGTGCCCTCCTTCGCAACAGGTTTGGTGCGCTAACACGC
>CAITIF010000539.1 GCA_903892365.1 uncultured Pirellula sp.
AACATGATCGAAAAGAAGGCCATCAAGGCCAAGCATGCCACTAAAGGTGTATCGGTTGGATAAAAAGTGTAGCCGACAAACGTAAACTGGCGGCTTGCGATGTCGATTAGAACGTAAGGTTTTCCGTTCAATCGCAAATGGGGTAAGGTCACAAAGAACGCGATCAAACCGTAGGCTAACCAACGTCGACGTTGCCAATAAAATCCCTTGGCTAGGGAAGGGCTAAGCCAATTGCGGCTGCCATCACGCCGCAACGTGGGCAACACTTGCTCGGGGGCGTTGAGAATGGAGCTTTCGTGCATCGGCGATTGCGGTTCTTGAAGTTCTTTGCAGCATCCACCATTTGCTTGACAGCGACCGCAGGACGTCTTTTCGTTCGAAACAACTGGCAGCGTGTCTTTCATAATTTCAGGCGTACCTTACTCGATTGGCCACGCAGCAATGGGGCTACCATCGGGCGCTTTGGGAGAAGCAGGCTTCGAACCTCGCAAGCTTGCGACGTAAACGGAAACCAAAATAATGTCGTTCTTGTGGGAGAAGCGAGTGGCCCATGCTGGCATCGCGCCCGCTCCTACACCTTCATTCAGGACCTTGATGATGTCCGGTAATGCTTTGATGTGCTTGTAATTGTCGTCACATAGATTGGGCCCAACGTTACCGCCACCGTCTGAACCATGGCACGAAACGCAGTTGGCTTTGAAAATGGACTGGCCGACGCCAACCCATTTTGGATCTTTCAAGTATTTGATCATGGTGGCTTGATCGGCTGCCAAGTCACCGATTTCCGCATATTGCTTCTTTGTGTTTTCCGTGAGGCTTGCTTGGTACATCTCCTCGACGGATCGTCCCGGAGCACCGATGTGGAAGTACAACAAATAAAATGGCGACACGGCCATGGTGATGACAAAAACCCACTTCCACCAACTGGGCAGTGGATTGTCATATTCTTGGATGCCATCGTAGCTGTGCAGAACCTTAACTTCCTTTGAATTGCCCTGATCCATTACTGTCTATCTCCGTTACCGTATAGGTTTGCTTCTGTGTTTTCGATGTTGGGTTTCTGAGAATTCGCCGTTCGAGGAACAGGAACCAGGTCGTCGAGTGGAATATGTCCAAACGCTCGTGACGCATCTTTGCGAAGCATGAACGCTCCAATGCAAATGGCAAGAAAACTCATTCCAAACAAGACTAAGGCGATTTCGTCGTAGTCCGAATAATCCAGTTTACTGATAATTTCTTTTAACATGGGTTTTCCCTATTTGAGCCGCAGGTGCTAGCCGCGGAAGTATTCTTTGTGTGAGCCGCAGGCGCTAGCCGCGTTTCGGATTCCTGGCAAAAATCGGTATGTCGCTACAAGCGCCCGCGGCTCAGTCTTAACGGCTGGCCACTGTAGGTGTAGTTTCTGGAACGGCATCAGCTGTTGGAGACGCTTCGGTGGGCGGCGTTTCCGTCGCTGGAGCTTCGGCCGGTTTTTCCGCAGGTGGTGCTGCCGCAGGCACTGCAAACAAATCGGTCCCGAGCCTTTGTACATACGCAATAAGAGCGATGGCGGTCGAGTCTTTGATCAAATGGCCGTTGTAGGAGACTGGTCCACCCTGGGCAATAATCTCTGCAGCAAAAACCTCGGCTTGCTTTTGAGCCATGGATTCAGCTTCCGTGAGTTCCTTGTCATAAGGTGCACCTAAGAATGCGGCCGCATCCACTCGCTTCTGGATCTCTTTGAAGTTGAGCTTCTGTTCCAGCAAGTGCTTGTAGCTTGGCATCACTGATCCCGTCACGAACTTGGATGGGTTTTCAAAGTGAGTCCAATGCCAGAAGCTACTTTGCTTCTTAACACCTTCTCGAGCAAGATCGGGGCCGATACGTCGCGATCCCCATTGGAATGGCCGATCGTAAATGAATTCACCGGCCTTGCTGTATTCACCATATCGCTGAGTCTCTGCAATCATGGGGCGAATCATTTGCGAATGACAGTTGTAACATCCTTCCGAAACATAAATGTCTCGACCAGCAAGCTCCAAGGGAGTGTAAGGCTTGACGCTGGCAATCGTCGGAATGTTGCTTCGAATCAAGAACATTGGAATGATCTCGAAAAGACTTGCCACGATAACGGCCAAGGTCGTAAGCAACGTGAAGCGCAGTGGAAACCGCTCCCAGCGGCGGTGCCAATCCATGGCCGAGACTTTATCCAATCTTACGGCTGCATCCAGCACGGGTGTACCCGCCAATGGGCTTTGAGGAATCGGCGAATCTTCATAGTGCCGGCTCAACCGTGGAGCGGTGTACACAGGTTCGTCATACTTGCTGGGTCGACCGAGCCAAGTCATGGTGGCATTCAGTGCCAACATCAAAATACCAGCCACATACAATGTTCCACCTAGTATCCGAGCCCACCAAAACGGAACGCTCGACTGGACGGATTCAATGAATTCCGGGTACTGCAATCGACCAAGATCGTCCATGGCCCGCCACATCAGCCCCTGCGTGATACCAGCCATGTAAATCGGGACGATATACAGCAGGATTCCAATAGTGCCGATCCAAAAATGCCACTCGGCTAACTTCTTGCTCCAAAGCTTCGTCTGAAACAGTCTAGGCAGCAGCCAGTAGATCATTCCGAACGTCATGAATCCATTCCAGCCCAACGCGCCCGAGTGAACGTGTGCAATGGTCCAGTCGGTATAGTGCGATAAAGCATTGATGCTCTTCACCGAAAGCAAAGGTCCTTCAAAGGTAGACATACCATAAAAGGTCAGTCCTACCACGTAAAACTTAAGGACGGGTTCAGAAGTGACCTTGTTCCAGGCACCTCGCAAGGTCAATAGTCCATTGATCATCCCGCCCCAAGATGGCATCCACAGCATGACACTGAACAACATTCCAAATGTACTGGCCCATTCAGGGAGTGCCGTGTAATGCAAATGGTGCGGGCCGGCCCAAATGTAGATGAACACCAACGACCAAAAGTGAATGATACTGAGCTTGTAACTGAACACCGGCCGCTCTGCCGCTTTCGGCAAAAAGTAATACATGAGACCAAGGAACGGAGTTGTTAAGAAAAACGCGACAGCATTGTGGCCATACCACCATTGCATCAAAGCATCTTGAACACCGGCATAGATCGAATAGCTTTTTCCTAACCCGATCGGCACGACAAGATTGTTGAATACGTGAAGTACGGTAACAGTCACGATGGTGGCAATGTAAAACCAAAGTGCAACATACATGTGTCGTTCACGACGGTTCCATAACGTCATCAAGAAGTTGCCACCAAAGAAACCGAGCCAAACCACGGCGATCGCGAGGTCAATAGGCCATTCCAGTTCTGCATACTCTTTGCTTTGCGTGATACCTAGCGGCAAAGTTACCGCAGCCGCAACAATAATCAGTTGCCAACCCCAGAAGTGAAGAC
>CAITIF010000540.1 GCA_903892365.1 uncultured Pirellula sp.
AGTGGATGTTGATTGAGAAGAATCAAGGGTTCGCGTAAGTCACCATAACTTGATTTTATCCCAGATGGGGTCAATTATTCCGGGATTCTGAGGGGTTATTCCTGATTTGTCAATCAAATTATCCCGGTTTGCGACCAATTATCCCGGTTTCACTATAGCCAAGATTTAGAGCAAGCAATCAGGAATATTTGGATATCCCCGATTGAGTGACTTCGTTGCGGGGCGTGTGGTCAGTACGCAAAATGCTAGGCTGTTTCTAAAAAATATTGACCCCTTATTGACGATCGCTTTTTGCAGGAGTTACAACTCAAGGTCTTGGAAACGTTTCGACAGGTGGAACCTGGATTGGGTTACGTTACGACAAAGGGAGACTTGCCATGGCCCAAGAACGGACTTTCAGTATCCAGGAAACCGATGAGAAGTTCGGGCGTCTTTGGTTCGCGTCACTGGCAAAATTCCATCGGGTTAGCGACCCTACAACTTGGGATTTTGACGAACAACATGTGATTGCGTTTCTGCGATCCAAAGTCAAAGAGAATGTCCCTGCCTGGAAACGACTTAAGATTGTCCAAGGTGTGATTTGGTATCGGAACCACGTTCGGAAATCAAAGACGCCAGATCTCGAGCACATTCGTTCGAAGCTTAGGGACATTGCAGCTCAAGAACGCGATCGCGAGGCTCATGCAGAAGAAGCAGATATCGAATCGGTCGTTGGCAAAATCAATCCGAACGAGCCGGATGTGATTCAAGCGCTACGACGTTCCTTGCGAGTCAACGGATTGAAGTTTAACACAGAAAAAGCGTATGTGCGACAAGTCCGAGCCTTCATGGAGAATCTCGCTCTCACAACGCTGGCAGATTTTGAAAACATCGGGGCTGCTGACGTGGAATCGCATTTGACCGATTTGGCAGTAGATGGCAACGTCGCTCCGTCAACACAAAATCAAGCCTTCTCGGCGCTCCTTTTTTTGTTCCAAAACGTGCTCAAACGTGAATTCGGCCAAATCAATGCCTATCGCTCCAACAAGGGAGCTCGAATCCCAACAGTGATGAGCAAGTCCGAGGTCGTGAATGTGCTGTCGTTTCTGACCGGCACTTATTTGGTAGTCGGGCAATTGCTGTATGGCTGCGGGATGCGGATCAGCGAATGTTTGAGATTGCGAGTGAAAGACATCGACTTTGATCGAATGCTCATCGAAATCCACAATGCAAAGGGAGATAAAAGCCGATTTGCGCCCTTGCCAAAACAGTTGGTTGAACCGCTGCGTCGAATGGTCGAGAATCGGAAAGCTCTCCATGAACGAGACTTAGCAAACGGTGAAGCTTCCGTTTGGTTGCCATACGCATTGGATCGAAAGTACCCATCCGCGCACAAGGAGTTTAAATGGCAGTTTCTTTTCGCAGGGGCCAAGCTATCGCGAGACCCAAAAACGGGCAAACGCCATCGTCATCATATGCACAGCGACACATTCCCCGTGCATTTGAGGGAGGCTGTTGCGAAGGCCAAGTTGAACAAACATGTGTCATCGCATACGTTTCGGCATTCGTTTGCAACTCATTTGCTTCAGGACGACACCGATATTCGCACGATCCAGGAGTTGCTGGGGCATAGTGACATTTCCACAACGATGATCTACACGCACGTTTTGGCTCGGCCCGACATTCATATCATCAGCCCCTTGGATAGGTTGGCAATGACTTCGAACAAAGAAGCACTAAGACCGAGTGATTCTGGGGGCTCACGCATCAGCCAAATGACTTCAGAGAGCCATTCCCGGGAAGCTTTGGTTCCAGCTTCATTGGAAGCATCCCGGGCGAGCGTGGTTGAAGCAACGGTTGATTCCAGTGCGAAGCCCGATAACGCGAAAGCTATGCGTTGCGATGTTCAGAATGAAGCAAGCGAAGTGGTTCGATCGTTGGCGATCGATAATGATGCTTGTAAATCATCTTCCGATCCGAGCGTTTCCAATCGTCATTCTGCATCCACTAACTTGAGGCATCGGGTTGCAGGACTCGTCGGAAGGATTACCAAGTTTTTGCATCGAAGTTCCCCGCAAAAAACTGGGACTTCTCGTCAAGTCGCCGGATAATGGTATAAGTTCTTGCTGATCGTCACCGGATGATTTCCGTTGGGGGGTTAGCCCACCAAACCTATTGCGGTCTTCGGGCTCGAGGCCCAGGACCGCTTTCGTATTTGGGGGGGCGCTTCGGGTTAGCGCACCAAACCTGTTGCGAAATTCGGGCACGAGGCCCTGTTTCGCTTTTTTGTGGGACCGGGGACTCGTTCCCTCGGCCATTAGGCGGGTTTTTGATTTCGAATCATGCCGTAAGGAAACCACAATGAGGTGGCTGCTCGATAACGAAGATATTCGGCACCAAAGCGTTCCGTGAGTTCTCGCTCCTCGACCGGCCTTACCACGCAATGCCAAGCAATCGCCCCAAGCAACGAATAGATCAAGACGCCGAAACTGCCTAGGAACATACCTACTGCAAGTCCCTGCACTATGCCTGCAACCGCCATAGGGTTTCTAATCAATCGATACGGGCCTTTGCAAACCAAAATTGGTGCTGTTGCGGTTGGTAAAGGAGTGCCTTTTCCAAGGGATGACATGGCCCAGGCACTCCAAAGCCCCAATAAAGATGCGAATGAAAAAATTGCCACAGCAGCCGGTTTCTGACCAAGAACGGTAAATCCCGGAAGATTCCAATGAGCTTCGCATTCCACAATCCCCATCGGAAGTATCCATAAAAAGACACTCCAGAAAATGACTACCTGCAGCACGGTCCACCAAACCGCAGATGATCGCTTTAAAGGAGTGGGGCGAATGAAAGCAGGCAATTGCCCTGGAATCCCCTGGATGGTTGCAAACGCAAGGCTTAATCCTGACATACTTACCATCATGGCGGTTGCGATCCATGCTTCGCTTGTCGCAACACTAATCGCAAGGCAGTAGAGAGTTGGATACCATGTCGCTCCGGCAAGCAACCATATCGCATTCGATGCCCACGCTAAGTTTCTGGAAACGGCCATCGCGGTCAGCAACGATCCACAGGCAAGGAGCACAACATCCGCAAGCCAAAAGCTAAGCAACGCTTCCCTAGGCCAGCTTCTCGGCTGAAAAACCTGGATCGATTCCGGGATGACGATCAACAGCAACCACCACAATAGAACTCCTAGCGCTTGGCAAACAAGATAAATAGGAATAAGAATTCTCGTTTGCATTTTCTACCTACGAATAGAGAAGCCAGTTCTATTGAACCGGCCGGACGGATCAACGAACCGAAATTGCCCAATTGATTTGGCGGCATAGCTTAACTCGCAATTCTAGCATTCTATTGTCCCTCCAAAACTTCAACTTCAACCTGAACTTCAACTTCAACCCGAACAGCCGGGCCTCGTTGCCTCGTCCACTACGACTTTGACGTCTTTTGGTAGCTTTCAGTTGTGTGCTCCGCCGAGATGAACTCGACGGAAGAGAATTAGTGGGCAGTTGGCAGTCGGCAGTGGGCAGAAGACGACGACGTGCTCGTGCTCAGTGAAACGGTGCTCGTGCTCGGTGAAACGGTGCTCGTGCTCGTGATCGAATCGAGAATGCTGTGGCAG
>CAITIF010000541.1 GCA_903892365.1 uncultured Pirellula sp.
CAACCGTTAGATCTGTCCAGCTTTTCCACCCCATAGCCTTTCTGTCGCACTCCTTTTCTCTGGAAGCAAAACGCATAACCAACCATGCACACACCCTCTTCTTGGCTGATTGAAAACGCTCGGCTGATCGATCCCAGTACTGGAATGGATCGGCACGGACGCTTGTTGATTGTGAATGGTCGATTTGCAGGCGTGGATGTTTGTGATACAGATCTTCCTCATGAAGTCGAGCGCTGGGATGTGCAAGGATGCGTAGTGGCGCCGGGACTTTGCGACTTGTCGACCGAGTTCGGTGAACCGGGACGAGAAGAAGACGAAACGATCGTTACGGGCACCCGAGCTGCCTTGGCGGGCGGCTTCTCTTCGATCGCTCTTTCCTCCAATACGGAGCCACCGATCGACACAGCGGCAAGTGTCGAGTTCATTCATCAGAAGGGGGCTCGTGCTGATAACTGTCGAGTGTACGCGCTTGGTTGCGTCAGCAAGCACCAGCAGGGAGAATCGCTTGCGGAGATTGGATCGCTCGTAGAAGCCGGCGCGGTTGCGCTGAGTGATGGTCCCAAACCGATCGAAAACACAGGGCTGTTGCGTCGGGCGCTCGAGTATTGTGCGATGTTTGATCGCGTCGTATTTGATCATCCCGAGATTGCATCGCTTTCTCGAGGTGGGGTCATGCATGAGGGGCTAGAACAATTGGTTTTGGGACTCTCGCCGATCCCGGCTGAGGCAGAAGACTTATCAACCTCTAGGGATATACGCTTGGTCGAAGCCACGGGAGGGCGTTTGCATCTTACCAGCGTCAGTACATCGGGAAGCATCGATCTGTGCCGCCGCGCGAAGGCCAGGGGGATCGCTTTTACCGCAGGGGTCTTTGTTGCTAATCTTCATATGAACGATACGATGCTCCGAAGTTTTGACGCGAACTGCAAAGTCAATCCGCCGCTTCGTTCGCAAGATCATGTTGTAGCGTGCTTGGAAGGACTTAGGGACGGCACGATCGATATCATCAGCAGCGGGCACCGCCCCTGTTCTCTGGAGAAGAAGATGCTGGAGATCGATGCGGCACCGTTCGGGATGATCGCTCTGGAAACAGCGCTATCCCAAGTGATCACTCATGTGATTCGCCCAGGTATTCTTACATGGTGTGAAGCGATCGCCAAGATGAGTCTGAATCCAGCTCGCTTGATTGGTGTGTCCGGCGGAACACTCCAATCAAACGCACCTGCTGATCTCGTGGTCGTTGCTGCGGAACGCACATGGAAGGTGGATGCAACATCGCTTCAGAGCAAGTCGTACAACACCCCACTCGATGGGACCGAGCTATACGGCGTTGTATTAGCCACCTTCGTGGAAGGACGCCGAAAGTTTGTTGCTCCATCTGTACCGAAGCCCCTATTCCAATCCTCTCTGGAGAACGTCTAATGACTCAGTCTCAATATCTTCATCGGGTGATCAATCTGATGGACCCATCAAGAAACATTTTACTGAACGTTACAAGTCAGCAGGCCTCGGAGTACGTACAGTCTGGTGACCCGGCACTTGTGAGCAAGATTCAGGGGCAGTTTGCGATTGCTGAAACATCAGGGCGTATGGTTCGTATGGCTCGTTCCATAGGTCGTTCGATGCGATACTTTCTTGCGAAGAAAGTGGATGGCCCTTGTTTGTTCATTGCGGAACGGATGGAAACACTTCGTGAGGCTCTTGCTCAAGAAGGGCTTGCTGACCAATTCCACCCGTCTTATACACGCACGGTGCCGGCTCATTATGTTGTCCAGATTGAACTGGTTGGATGCCCTGACCCCAATCCACGTTATGAGAGATTTTTTACTCCCAATCGAAATTCTCTTCCAAGCGATATTGAATGGATTGGACAGCAGTACATTTCGGAACTTGCAAAAGCCTGTGATGCATGGCTGGATCAGATCCCCAAGAACGAACCGATCGGAGTATTGTTTTCGGGTGGAATCGATAGCGGTGCCGTTCTTGTCACTCTTTATCAACGACTATTGAGTCGAGGTGAATCGCCAGCCAGACTCAAGGCGTTCACCTTGAAAGCCGATCACGACGCGAGCGACGCGAATCAAGCGTATTCGTTTTTGCAAAAGCTAAATCTGGAAATGCTTTGGGAGCCGATCGAATGCTCCGACGCAGATTTGGATTGGCGTGAAGCGGTTCGGATTGTCGAAGACTATAAGCCGTTAGATATCCAAAGCGCGACGATGGCTATTGCCTTGTGCAAAGGCATACGAGCCCGATATCCAGATTGGAAGTACTTAGTCGATGGGGATGGTGGCGACGAAAACTTGAAGGACTACCCCATTGAAGACAATCCAGAGCTTACCATTCGCAGTGTCTTGAACAATCTGATGCTTTATCAAGAGGGCTGGGGAGTTCACGCGATCAAGCATTCACTGGTGCACAGTGGAGGCCAGAGTCGCGGTCACGCACGAACGTCAGCTCCAGCTGCGGCGTTTGGGTTCGCAGGCTTCAGTCCTTTCGCGTTGCCGCAGGTAATCAACGTGGCAGAGTCCATTCCGTTCATCGATTTGACTCAGTGGGATCACGAAAAGCTTTATGCTCTGAAGGGTCAAATCGTGAGCGCCGGGATGAAATCGGTAATGGGAGTTGACATGCCAATCTTCCCGAAGCGACGCTTTCAACACGGAGCAGTTTCGTCATCGAGTTTCAGCAACCTTTTTCCGAAGGACGAGGATGTTTACCGCAAGGCTTATCAAGAGCATTGGGCATCCAGCTAAACTGTCGTGTTCGCCCGGGATGGATGAATCAGACAACTCGAACCTAAACCTAAACCTAAACTTCAACTACCTGAGTTGAGTTCAAGTGCCCAAGCAGTTTCGTTTGGGTTTAAGATTAAGATTAGGATTAGGTTGAAGTTCGAGTTGAAGTTGAAGTTGGGGCTACGCCCTGGTTTGGCAATGATTGCGGTTCGTATGGCTAGGGGAGGTTGAGATGGATCGCTCGCCAACACTCGAGGCTAGCGATCTTCAAGTAGGTGGCGTTGGAAGAACTCGGTCATCATTTGGTATTGGTGATAAACTTGTTCTGGATCGTTGACCCCGTGTCGGTTATTCGGGTAGATCATCAGATCGAATTGCTTGTTGGCGTTCTGCAATGCGTTCACCAATTGCAGTGTATTTGCCATGTGGACGTTGTCGTCAATTTCACCATGGATCAGCATCAGGCGGCCACTTAGGTTGTTAGCTGATTCCACCACCGAGCTTGATTTGTAGCCTTCAGGGTTGGATTGCGGTGTGTCCATGAAGCGTTCTGTGTAGACCGAATCGTAATTGCTCCAGTCTGTTACGGGGGCCCCTGCGATTCCGGCGCGGAATAGGTTGCTATGAGTCATGGAGTAGGCAGTAAAGTATCCGCCGTAGCTCCATCCCCAAAGCCCGATCCTGTCCATATCCGCCCATCCCTGCTTTTCGAGCCAATGGACCGCATCCTCGAGATCACGAAGTTCCGTGGAACCAAGATCCTTATAGATCTTCCAAGTGTCCGAATTGCCGCGTCCTAAAGCAGACCTGTTATCGCAAAACAGCACGCAGATCCCTTGCTCGGCAAGATAGCGATGCCACATATCGTTTCGATGGGTCCAGCTGTTTTCAACCGTTCTGGCAGCAGGACCGCCGTAGACATGGATCAGGACGGGCAGTTTTTTGGACTTGATTCGGTTCTCAAAGTCGGTCGGTTTGTAAATTAGCGATTGCAGAGCTAACCCGTCGCGGGCCTCGATCTCGAACATCTCGACCTTACCCGCTTGCAGATACTCGAACCGATCGTTTCGATACCCACCCACATATCGTATATTTGCACCGCTTTGGTCGCGTAGCCAAAGTTGGCCAGGGGTATTGGAATCGCTCCAGGAATCAAAATAGAAGCTGCACTTCGGATGAACGCTGACTCGATGAACCCCGTTCGGTTCGCCTATGGTTTCCAATTTGAGTGTGCCAAGATCCACTCGCAGTAGATCCGTGTTGACCGGTGACGAGCGGTGTGCGAGGAGCCAAACCTGTTTTCCATCGGGCGATACAGCTTCAATCGACTTGACGTCCCACGCACCTTCCGTGACCGTGCTTCGAGTCCCATCAGGGGCAATTCGAAACAGATGTCTTCGCCCGCCCGCTGAATCACTAAGCCAAAGGAAGCTACCATCGGGTAACCATCGCGGTTCGTCGATCACATCGACCCAAGCCGGTGAAACTTCGAAAGCGAGTTTCGAGACCTTCTTCGTCGCTAAGTCGTAGGAACAGACGTTCAGCATGGATTGAATTCGATTCTGCATTTGAAAGACCACCTCGGATTTTCCAGGAAGCGGGTTCCAGCCCACACGTACAATCAGTCGATCATCCGCAGGATAGGCATCCAATGGCACTTCCGTAGATGTTCCGGTAGCGATTTGAACCACGTGCAGCGTTACACCTGGATTGGGTTGGCCACTTTTGGGATATCGAGTTTCCTCCAACTTTTGAGCGAAGGACAGGGAATTATCGATTTGAAATCGGGCGACCAGCGTCTCGTCCAATCGAAGGTAAGCGATTGAGCTCCCATCCGGGCTCCACCAGTATCCTTTAAACTGCCCCCGACCGTAGATTTCCTCTTGATAGACCCAATCCAGCTTTCCGTTTAGGATCTCTGCGGCGCCATCTTGGGTCAATTTCTTGACTTCCGTTGTTTCGCAATCCGCGATCCAAATGTTGTTCTCGTGGATATAAGCAACGTGTTTCCCGCTGGGGCTGAGCTCTGCAAGTTCTTTCGACTGGTTTGGCGTATGAGTTATCTGACGCACGACATCCCGTGGCGCGTCGCTCTCTTGATTGCCAGCCAGGACGTTGCCGACGGGAGAGCTGCCAGTTTGGAAAACAAAGAGATCTCCCTTGTGCTCAATCAATGCACGTTCAAAAGCAGCGTCGAACACATTGATGCGCTTAAGATACGCGTTGGCTTGTGCTCCATCGAAAGCTTCCAGCTTTGCCAAGGCATCCGCGAGTCGCTTAGGCCGATCGAAGGGTTGCATCGCGCCAGTCCTGCAATCCACAGATTGCCATCGACCATCTTGGCTGATCAAGTAGGCGGCGTCATTAGGAAGCCACTTCGGTATGATCGCTGGTGGGGCTGTCAATGCGATTTTCTTCTGGGGATGGTAGATCTTATCGAGCGTCAATGGCTCAAGCGGAATATCGGAAGACGCAAGTCCCGAGAGGCCTAAGGGCTTTACGGAGTGGGTGCTTACCTTGCCTTTCAAAGGCTTCTCCAATCGAATGACTGGGTAGGTCGCGCCGACACTTAAGCTGGGGTCAAAAAAATTCCAGACGGCCAATGCGTCGTCGGCTTGTGGTTCTA
>CAITIF010000542.1 GCA_903892365.1 uncultured Pirellula sp.
CAACCAAGATATTACGAACGGCCCCACCAAAATCCACAAGATATGGCCGCGTTTGAATAAGTTCGTTGGCCAAGTTGGTTGGTTCTATCTTGGCGTGACTTCCCTTTGTCGTTGAACCAAGTAGATCGCTGGGTGAATCAGCCTTGGATTCCGTCTTTGGATTTCTGTCGATCGAATTCGTAATGTCAACATTGTCCTGAGAATCCTGTGTTGCTGTCTGGCTTGTCTTCGTCGAACGCTGATTAAAATGTGTGAATGCAAATTTAAAGACTTCATCCAGTGCGGCCGGGCTAGAGGATTTTGGTAGAAGTCGGCTACAGTTTAGATCCAAGATGCGTTTCTTCAGATTGCGAGCTAGATCTTCATCGATATTTAGACTTCGAAGCGAGATCGAGGCTGATTGTGCCTCGGCGGAATCGTCCCATTGAATACCAATTTCTAAACATAATTGTTCAATCCATCGCATTAGATCTTCTCTTAGTGCGGCGCATTCATGCAACCAGATTTCTTCAAGATGAATTACGTGCTCGGCCATTCTCTCCAGCATCTTTGCTGCGATGGAGTGAAAACGTGCTTCGATCGCCATGGCTTGTAGTTGTTGATCCAATTCGATGGTGGAACCTTGTTCTTCTTGGTATATCTTCTCTAGCGTTTCGTCGTGTTTTTCCGAGAGTCGTTCGGCGACGACGTGTAATGAGTTCGCATGGATACGGAATTGATTCGCGGTACGATCCGTGATTTCGCGGATGGTGGTCCATGCCGAGGGGGAGGTTAGAAACTTGTTAACAATCGACGTGATTAAAGTGGTTCTTGTTTTTGTAACCAATCGTGAGACCGATTGGTACGTTTCGGATGCGTCGATTGCGAGACTATCACAGATGACATCGAGTTCGGTTTTTTGAGATTCATCTAGGCCGTTCGGAGCGACGGTGCCAACGTCCGAAGTCAGTGGCTGATCGATAATCGAATGCATGCACTGTTGCACCCACGCCTGAGCGGTCCATCGGTTGGTTCGGAACATATCGCCGATCAGAAAGTCGATCTGCTCCTGAGTTCGGCTATCCAAGGAGCTTGTTCGCTCCGTTCGCGACCTGCTTGAGACAATCGAATCCAATGCTGCTAGCCAAGGCAAAGCAATAGGGAGGCAGATCCTCGCGGCTGCAACCTCTTCGGAAACAGCTGACGATATTTCAGTTTTCCGAGTTGCGACGGTGCTGATCCAAGGTGTGATGTCATGATCTAATGTTGCGGCAAGCTTAGCTTCCTCAGCTCGCCTTGTTTTACGCAACGTTTCGCCGAGCTTGGTTTCGGCGAGTGACCAAAGATACCTTCCCGCTTGCTCCACCGTTGAAATCAGATCGCCTGTGTTCCCGAATGTACCTCCGTAAATCAACGTGACGTGGTCGAAGGGGGCTTGGTGATTTGCGCTCGACGCGGGAAGGCCATCGATGGCTGGGTGCAACCCTTCGGTCTTACGATAATGATTGAGTTCGGTTAGGCAGGCGAGTGCCGTTGCAATCGGAAGATCCATCGCTCCGCTCGAATGAGGAATAGCGCAAGTAAGTAAAAGTTCAAGATGAACTTCTAGTCCAAAATCGGCTGCGATTTGTCGGACAAAAAATCCGATTTCAGAACTGATTGCGCTTCCAGTTCCGCCGTGGGCTGAGGCAACCACGTGAACGTCGATGGGTTGCAAAGTAGCGGCTTCACCTTGGCTACGAGCAACTTCGGCTAGGGCTTCACGAATGGATTCAAATACGTAACTTGCTCGATCTAGAAACGCCAACATGCCTAGGGGGCGAACCCCTTCCGTCTTCAGCGATCTGGGAATGTTGTAGACCCATCGCCGGCTAATTTGCGTAAAGCTAACCTTATCGGTCTGGCGATAGTGTTGGGGGGATTTTAAAGGAATATGAATTGTGCAGTGGTAAGGCAATCGTCCATCACGATCAGGTGAAACGGCAGCTTGAATTGCTTCCTCATCGGAATCGATGATCAGAAAGCCACGTTGTGTAAAGTCTTCTAGATTCGTGTGGGATTGCTGGCACAGCTTTCGCATTTCGATAATCGAATGGATTCCAACTCCCCCAACCCCAATAGTCAGCGATTTTCCTGTTGATTTAGAAAGACTTGGAATCAACTGCAAATCAAAGTTGGACTCCGAGTCCAACTGAGGGACATCGAGAACGTTCATGGGAGGTAAAATCTGAATCGATCCCGAACCTGAAGAAGAGGCTGTCGTTTCCGTGATCTGGGCTGGCGTGAAATCGATCGAACCTTTGTCGTTTGCGTTTGTCCACTTCGCATCGGAGACAGGGACACTGCGCGTAGCGACCTGGGACGGTCGCAGCGGCTGATTGAAGGAGGAGGAAAGGGTGGATCGTGGTTTTATTCGAGGGCTGTTGGCTGGATCGTTCGCGTTTATTTCAGCTGATTGTGCGCGACAGCGCTCCAGAGAATGGATCAGCTCGCGGCAATCGCTAAATCGAAGTTGTGGCTTTTTCGAAAGAGCCTTACTAAGTATCGGTCGTTCCAAAGGAGGAATGGATTCAAGATTGGGCGCTTTTTGCAAGTGCTCGTTGGCGAGTTGAGCTGTTGTGCGACCTCGAAATGGCAAAGTGCCCGTCAGCATTTCTTGGTAGACAATCGCCAAGGAGTACTGGTCGCTGAATCTACCTGGTCGGCCATCGAACATCTCTGGGGCAGCATAGGTGGGGGTTAATCCAGCCATCATGGAGAGACTGTTGGAATGAATATCCTTGATGAGGCCAAAGTCAGCAACTTTGATTCGGTCTGCCACCAACAAGAGGTTGGCGGGCTTCACGTCCAAGTGTTGTAAATCGTGCTGTTGGCAAAGAAAATCAAGTCCATCCGCTGCGTCTTTTAGATAGGAAAGCAAGCGTTCTCGAGATATGCCAGCAAAACCTTTCTCTCGAAACTCTAGGTATCGATCATAGAGAGTGCCTTGAGCGAGTTCGGTAACAATCAGCAGTTGGCCTTCGATCACCTCAATTCTCTCCAGAGACAGAATAAATGGATGATTGACTTGTCTGATTCTCTGTAGCGATTTCAGTTCGTTGTTGGCGCGATCTTCGTCAATGTCTCCATGTACGAACTTAATGGCTTTTTTTAGTCCGCCAGGCGCTTCAGCCAGCCATACCTCGCCGTAGCCACCCGAGCCTAATTTTTGACGAAGTACATAACCCGGAATAGGCTCAAAACCTGCTTGAATACTTGTCGACGCTGATGCCATAGATGTATCTCTGTTCAACTTTCAGCTTGAATGGAGGGTGATGCGGTTGTGGGGCCGTTACCATCCAACAGCGAGGAAGGAACGACTGCGGTTGGTCCGTTTTGCGGTGGAGTCTTGATTGATTGTGTCACCGTATTGGTGCTAGTGTGCTTGAATGTCGTGGATGGGTTTTGATTGAGGGGTGCTGAAATTGGCTTTGGAACCATCGGTGTTATTGGTCGCACAAGCGTCTGAGAGGGTACGTTACCATTTGATTTCATCCCTTGCGAAACAAGCCGTGACTCCGTCAGAGGTGGCACATGCTCTAAGCTCATTGTGTGCGTTGGCGATGGGGAGGGGGTTTGTCTCGCGCTATTGGGAATCTGCCAACCAACTGGGGGAGCGAGACTTGCAGCTGAGGACTGGAAAATAGGCTGGTTTCCAAAGTAATTCTTGCAAGCGATATCCAGCAGATCTGGTCGAAGTTCTGGGCGCTCGCCTCGATAGAGACACAAACATTTGATTTGGTGCAATAAGTCGCGGGCGTGACATCGCCGAAGCGGGCG
>CAITIF010000543.1 GCA_903892365.1 uncultured Pirellula sp.
GATGATTCCAGAAACCGTATTGCCCTCGGTATCCAAAATAACCGCGGTTTCGAATCCCTGCGCAATCGTGGTATTGGGGGCTACGATGGCTTCTAACAAATACGCTCGACTTTTCTGAGTGCCTAGCGAACCAAGAGCTGGCCCAACTTCGCCGCCGATTTGACCGACTTTGTGACAGCGAACACAGGACAAATTGCTACGAGTAAAGAACAAATTGCGACCTCGATTGACATCTCCGCCGTCGGTGCAATCCACATAATAATCTTGCGGAGCTTGTTCGAGAGCAGCTTGTTTCTTGATTGCGTTCAACTCCCACCGCTTTAGAACATCTCCTTGTAGTTTTCCAGCAACACTTTCTGCTACGTTCAAACGGCAGTCGCTTGGCAGGGTGCCGTCCAAATAAGCTACGGCCCCTTGGGATAAAAGACGTTTTGCTTCCGGCAATTCGAGAGTGCCCAATTGGTCCCATGCGAATTGGCGTTCGCGCGGAGTCGTCGACTCGATTGATTTCGCCAAGTAAGGAATTGCCTTTTCGGGGGACGCAATCACTTGCAATCCAAGTCCCGCGATTCGCACATCGGCATCCGAGTCCAGAATTGCCATCGCGATCAATTCAGGAATCGCTTTGGGTTCGAGGCCTGCTAACGCTCGAATTGCAGCAGATCTTCTAGCCCCGGGTGCTTGGGAATCTCTGGCTGTTGTTTGAAGTAATTGAGAGATCTCCGTGATACCCATCGATGCGCCGATCTCAAGAAACTTATCTCGGATTTTGGCAGGTGCGGCGGAGAGCAGTTCGATACGGTCTCGGATCGCTTGGGTCGCGATATCGCCATTTCGATCCGCTAATGGAAGATGGCGATTCATGACTCGATCGCGAAGCCCAGGCTTACTCCAAGAGGCGAGCATTTCTAGCGATTCTAATCTCATCGCTTCGCTGCCGCTGGAGCTAGCTGCAAAATTGGCAAGCTTGATGGCATCTTGCTTTCGACCAAGGCGGAAACCGGCGTTTAGGACTCGGTGAACCACCGCATCCTCTGCATTGCTTGCCAATGGCAGGTCAGCCACCGAAGCTAGCTGATCATGTAGCTTCGGAACGTCGTGGATGGCTCGGACTGCTTCTTTGATGACCGAAGTGGAAGCGTCACCTAAAAAGTCGACGATGATTGGATTGGCTTGCTTTCGGAGAGCAACGACGGCAGCTAAACGAACCGCTTCGCTGGAGTTGGTTTTTAGCGATTGCAGTTTTGCTGAGTCTTGAACACCAACAAGTCCCATGATGCCGGCATGACGCAAGATTGGATCTTGGTTATTGTTTTCGGCTAGCACCTTGATGATGTCGTTCAGACCAACATCGGATTGCAGCTTGCCTAGAGCCATGCAGCTTGCTGATTTGACGATGCTCGATTCGTGTGAAGCTAAGGTCGCCAAGTCAGAGGCAAATGATTTTAGTTCTGCGTCGGCGGCCATTTCAATTGCGCGGGCAACAACCCAGGGGTCGGAGTCGTTGAAGCAGAGTTTGATTGCATTGGAGCAAGCGGAATCATTGGGATTGCCGCGAAGGATTTGCCCTAGTCCCCAAACAGCATGGAGTCTTTTCAGCATGGACTGCGTCGATGACTTGGAGGCTTCGATCAAGATCGAGCGTTCTTGGCGCGAGGCCAGTTCCCATTGCGCTTCCAATCGAACTCGACGGTCTATATGTCCGAGCAGTTCGCCTAATTGACTTGGGCTTAGATTCTTGACCCCTGCATTCAAGATGTCCTTTGTTGTTTTAACGTCTTGCGAAGCTTGAGCTCGAGTGTCTGCGAAACGATAAAGTCTTCCTTTGTTTTCACCATTCCAACCGTTCACCCAATCGCTGACATAGAGTCCACCGTCTGGCGAGAAGTCGGCGTCCGTTCCAAGGATGTTCCAGATGAATTCTTCATTGGATTCGAGCTCAAAGAAAGCCCCGTTCGGCTTCACTTTGATCATCCGGATGCCGCTATTGGATGCTTGGCCGCGAAAGTCGACCAAGAAGAAAGCGTTCTTGAATCGATTCGGCTCATCGTCAGGAGCTGTTAAACCAGTGCCTGGGTAGCAAGTTAAACCCGAAGGCCCATCGCTGACGTTGGCAATCGGTGGGACCGTGTATGCCGGAGTCGCATCGTTGAATGGCAACCATATTTTCTCGCGGTTAAAAGGACCGCGATCGGAGATGTACTGGTACATCATTCTCCAGCCCGAGTCTCCGCCGCGAACCACATTCACCCACCTAGCTTTGTCACCGGAATCGGAGTTGTTATCGCCGGTGAACAAATTTCCAAAGTCGTCAAAGGCCAGTTCTTGCGGATTGCGAAGACCGGTTGCAAACACTTCCAGCTTCGAGCCATCCAACTCGCAGCGAAAGACCGCTCCACTTTCCGGATCAGCCAATACGCCGCCGTTGGGTATTTCGATGTGGTATCCACGGTCTCCGATCGAAAAATAGAGTCGTCCATCCGGCCCAAGAATCAAGCCGTGCATATCATGTCCACGAAAAGCCACTCGGACACCATAGCCATCGGAAAGCACAACGCGATCATCCGCAACGCCATCTTCGTTCTTATCCACGAGGGACCATAGTTTGGGAATGTTGGTGTAATAAACCGTGTTGTCGCGAATGAGTGCGCCGGCCCCTGTTCCTTCTTCGATCGAGTTGAAACCTGAAGCAAAGACGGATGCCTTGTCTGCGACGAAGTCTCCATCGGTATCGACAAGTAGCCGGAGCAAGTCATCTTGAGTTTCGTATTCTCGAGCTTTATCCCCGAGCAATTCACGATGGTATCGGATGCGATCCGCGACCGTCATCGCAGCCAAATCGGCTGTCAGCCACGTTTCATCATGTCCGCGATTGTCGGTCACGCCGTTGTTCTGGCGATACGACTCGCAAACGATGATCCGACCTTGATTGTCAATAGCAAAGGCAACTGGGTTCCCAAGCATGGGTTCCGCGGCGAAAAGATCGCAAGTCATCCCGTCAGGTTTCTTGAAAGACCCAATCGCCGCTGCAGCTTCTGCAGAAGCAGGTTGCAGCTTCGGTACTTCCGCAATTGTTTTTTCTTTGGATGGCGAGTTCGTCTTGCTTGGGGTGTTTTTGTCGTCCGCTGCACGAAGCGTGTACGAATCGTTCCATGTCGAACCGCAGTACAAAAGACCAACCAAAAGCAAAATCATTGGGTTGGAAATAGGATGGCGTAAAGATAGGAATAGGGTTGGTTTTTGTGGTTTCATGAACTTAAAATCTAAAAATGAATGCCGTAACTTCAGATGGGTGCATTTGCCTGGCAGGAGAGTTTTCCCAATATATCCCTCGTACTAGCCCGTTTTTAGCAGGGAAATCCTAACTCGGATAGCGTCCATGGCCCAAATTGAACGTCTTGAACCATTCTGGCATTGGAGAACTCGAACTGGTTGATGCGGAAGATTAAACCAGATTGTGAGCCAAATCTAGCGTTCTAAACCACTGTCGTCTTGGAATAGATGTTGGGGCCAGTCTCTTCATGCGGGTTTTTCCTACGACGCCGGTCAGGTTGCATTTTTGGGACATTAGGAATTGGTTTAATTCCGTCCTGTTGAGAAGTCGAATGACAGAATTGTACGTAAGTGCAGACTGACGTGAGTTCGCCTGCAAATATTCAAAGGGCATGGACGCCTATGTGTTGTCGCACCGAAGTGGTGACAATACTCATTCATCCTTCAAGGTGTCCTGTCATGAGATCAAAGTCAATCCTGCTTCTCGTCGTTGCTTTGGGATGTGGTGTTGTCGCATCCGTTGCAGTAAGCCAAGTTGTGCTCAATCAAAACGAGCGACAGGAAATACAGACGGTTGGCATTCTGGTAGCCACCAAGGAATTGTCGGCGGCACTCAAAGTTCCCCTGGATGGCTTTCGTGTGGAGCAGTGGCCAGTGGATCGAGTTCCACTGGGAGCTATTTCCGACCCTAAGATGGTCGAGAATAAATTTTTGAAGCAGAGACTCTACGTGGGCGAGCCGTTTATTGAAGCCAAGCTCTCCTCCAAAGGAAAAGAGTTTAGCGTGCCAGTGGGATTTAGAATTTTTGATATTCCTGTCAAGGACGAATCGGGGGGAGGTGGCTACATCGGACCGGGCGATCGCGTGGATGTCTTTGGATACTTTGCGTCAAGCAGCCGAATCCAAACAGCCAAGAGTGTCAAGGTTATTGAAAATCTTGAGGTTGTCATGATCGATGGTGTAGCGATAGTCGATCCAGAAGCAACCTCGCAGAAAAAGTCGAGCACGATTCAGCTTCTGGTCAAAGACTCGC
>CAITIF010000544.1 GCA_903892365.1 uncultured Pirellula sp.
GATCCCAACAGACTCCGACCCCCAAAATCCCGAATTTCGTCTTGGCAACCGTGAAGCCGGTGTCCCCTGGCGTGAAGTAAAACTTCTCGTAGTAAAGAGGATCATCTGGAATATGCATCTTGCGATAAAAACCAACTTGCGAACCATCGGTGTCGAACACGACCGCAGTGTTGTGATAAAGCCCATGGGCGCGACGCTCGAAAATGGAACCGGTAACCACGACCCCCAATGCACTCGCGACTTGGCTCATGGCTTGGCTGGTTGGACCTGGGATGGATTCAGCCCATTCGAATCGAGCGTGCTCTTCGCTTTGGCAAGGGTAGGGGGCGTTAAACAATTCTTGTAGGCAAATGATGTTCGCCCCCTGCGACGCGGCGTGATGCACGCGCTCCATCGCCTTAGCGGTGTTCTCGGATTGATTTCCGGAGCAGGTCATTTGGACCATAGCGAGCCGAACAATGCGAGCTTTCGACGTGGTCATGATGGTCTTCCTTAGCGTGGAGGTATCCAATGGCGATTTTCGACGCCATGTTCTAAGGCTGCCAATCCACTTTGCCTAGAGGACGAAAGCTATGGTTTTTCAAAGCAAGATAGTTACAGCGGTTCCAGTTGGCAATCGTCCAAGGCCACGCTGGCCCCACGCCCCATGTAACGCACCGAGATCAGCAGGCGAATTTCGTTCTCGCGACGAATGATGGTTCCCTCAAACCCCTTGAATATGCCAGACTTCACACGAACTTTTTGCCCTGGCTCCAATCTCAGTTCGGGCGCCAAGGGTGCATCGGTCAGGATAAGCTGCCGAATCTGACGCAGATCTTCCACCAGTTGAACCGGATCGCTAACCGGCATGTAGCGGCTGACGCTACCGGTACATACGGCATTGTACCGGGCCATCTCATCCCCCTGGATAAAGACGTAGTTCGGGAAAAGTGGCTCGACAGAGGTCCGGATTCGCCCCTGCGGGGATTTGTATCGCCTAGCGATCGTCGGTCCGAAAAAGGGAATCTGAATCTCCATTAATTGGCGCATCAATTTTTTTTCAAATCGTGCCAAGGTGTAAAGTGCCCACCAAGGAGCCGTTTCGGTCGGGGCCGAGGAACCGTCTTCCTGCACATCGAGAAGATTCAGCGGCCAAATGTCCTGCTCAGGTTTCAGTAATGGCATGAAAAACTCGGTTGCGGTTGGGACGGAGGGATGGACGGGGGAAAACAGTTCGATCATTTCATTTTTCGTATCAAAGAGCCCAAAATCTATCCCTTTTTTCATGGAAAAAGCTTCATTCCCTACGTGAATTTCTAAGGGAAGCTGCCAGGCCTTCCGTCACGATGCCCTAATTGTCAAAAGCCTTTGCTCTGATTCGCCGAAAGGCGTTCCCCTGATTCAATTGACGCGATCCGTGGGAATCTCTACCCTCCCCGGCGACCATTTGCAGAAAATGCGTAGAATAGCCGGCTTGATCTAGTCGCCACGTTGATGCAGAGTTGTTTTTGTAAACGCTCGCGAATCAAGGTTTTGACAATGCACGAGCCACCGCGGCCACGGTTCGATTGAACTCCTGGGCGGAACAACGGGATAAGTCACTTTCGCACGAAGTAATAAAATGGATCTGCTGGAAAAAATTTGGGAAGGCACTACCAACACAATCAATGGTGTTTTGGGTGGTATTGATCGCGGACTGACAACGTTTTTCGGATCCGCAAACTCGCGACAGATCAAGCGATACACCGAGTACGCAAGACAAGCCGGTGAACTCGAACCAAAAATGATGTCGCTCAGCGACGCAGAACTCCGCGAACAAACGGAGAAGTTCAAAAAGCGACTTAGCGACGGTGAAACTCTGGACGACATCTTGGTCGAAGCTTTTGCCACGTGTCGCGAAGCAGGCCGTCGATTTATGCGCATGCGTCACTACGATGTTCAACTGATCGGCGGGATGGTCTTGCATGGTGGCAACATCGCCGAAATGATCACGGGCGAAGGCAAGACGCTGGTTGCAACCCTACCAACCTATCTCAATGCGCTCGAAGGCAAAGGCGTTCACGTCGTTACCGTGAACGACTACTTGGCCCGACGCGATATGGAATGGATGGCACCACTTTATATGGGCCTGGGAATGACTGTTGGGAACATCCAAAGCGGGATGGACAACGATGAACGCCAGCACGCCTACTCATGCGATATCACTTACGCAACTAACAATGAACTTGGCTTCGATTATTTGCGAGACAACATGCGCATGGCAGCTCGCGGGGATGATCGATTTGCCAAGCGACTGCAACAAGTTCAAGGACCATTGCATTACGCGGTGATCGATGAAGTTGACAACATCTTGATCGACGAAGCCCGAACCCCATTGATCATTTCGGGCCCCGCTTCGCGCGACCTTGGCAAATACCAAGATGCTGACCGTGTTGCTCGTGCTCTGAAACGGGAAGAACATTTTGTCGTCAACGAAAAAGACCATACAGTCAATCTCACCGATGCAGGTATCCGCGAAGCGGAAAAGCTCGCAGGGGTGGAAAGCTTTTATACGGTCGGCAACATGGAATGGCCCCATTTGCTGGACAACGCCCTGAAAGCACACCAACTGTACAAACGCGACGTGAATTACGTCGTCAAAGACGGCGAAATCATTATTGTCGATGAGTTTACGGGCCGTCTCATGGAAGGTCGCCAATGGAGCGATGGACTTCACCAGTCGGTCGAAGCGAAAGAAAATGTTCGCATCAAGGAAGAAACTCAAACCCTCGCGACCATCACGCTGCAAAACTTCTTCAAGCTCTACAAGAAGATCTCTGGAATGACGGGAACCGCCATGACTGAGGCAACCGAATTCAGCAAGATCTATAACCTGGGCGTTACCGCAATCCCGTCGAATCGTGGTCTCAAGCGAATCGAATTCTCGGACTCGATCTACTTGTCCGAGAAAGACAAATACGCTGCTGTAGCGGATGAAATCGAACGTGTTCACAAGTTTGACACCATCTACTTCAAGGACTCGAAGAAAGGTTTCGTCATCGGAACTATCGTCTCGCAAGATGATTCTTCTGTGCAGCTCAAGAAATCCGATTCAAAAGAAATCGAAACTATTCCAAGCTCAGATGTGGAATCGATCGAACGAGCTGGACGTCCCATTCTGGTAGGCACCGTATCCATCGAGAAGAGCGAGCGTCTATCGAAACTGCTGGACATGCGAGGGGTTAAACACGAAGTCCTGAACGCCAAGCAACACAAACGCGAAGCGGAAATTATCGCTCAAGCAGGTCGCACCAAAGCCGTTACCATCGCAACGAACATGGCCGGCCGCGGAACCGACATCATCCTGGGTGGAAACCCAGAAACCATGGCCTGGGCCCAGCTCCAAGACAAATACCCCACTCGCTTGGAAGTCCCGAAAGAAGAATGGGAAACGCTGATCGCAGAAATCGATCAACGCGAAAAAATGAAGGAAGAGGGGGAACGGGTTCGGGATATCGGTGGCCTTTATGTCATCGCTACCGAACGCCACGAATCCCGCCGGATCGACTTGCAGCTTCGCGGCCGTTGCGGACGACAAGGGGACCCAGGCTCCAGCCGATTCTACCTGTCGCTCGAAGACGACCTGATGCGAATCTTCGCAGGCGATTGGGTCCGCGAATGGATGAAGCGAATGGGAATGGGCGAAGGGGATGCCATCGAAAGCCCCTACGTTTCGAAACGTATTTCGGGCGCTCAAAAGAAAGTCGAAGAACGGAACTTCGAACAGCGAAAGAGCCTGCTCGAATACGACGAAGTCATGGATTACCAACGCAAAAAAGTTTATGGCTATCGCCAGCAAATTTTGGAAGGCACCAGCTGCCGAGACTTGGTAATGCAACAGCTCAAACAACAAATTGAAAGCAACGTCGAACAATTTTGTGACCCACTGTACGGCCCCGAGTCGTACGCCAAATGGGCGGGCTCAAGATTGGGCGTGCAACTGGAAGCCAAAGATTTCCGTGGTGTGGAAGCCAACACTGCCGTTGCCTTCGCGAAAGACCAAACGGAACGGACCGCTGAAACTCAAATCCTGGATGCCATTGACGAAAACTTGCCCGCCGAAGAGGAAAGCTCCGAATGGAACTGGGATGCGATGGCCAAATGGGTCAACACGCGATTTGGTTCGAACTACACGGTCGGCATGCTGAAAAAGATCGATCGCGACCGGATTGACGAAGAACTGATCGGTGTCGCTCAAAAAAGTATCGAAGCGATCGACCTGTCGGAAGGGGCCGCATTCTTGAGCGACGAGTTTGGGCTTAAGATGCTAGTCGGCTGGATGAGAAACAAATTCGGTATCGATATCGCCCTAGAAGACCTGCGTGGTGTAGAACCGGATCAGCTGAAGTCGCGACTGCTTGAAAAAGCGGAAGCCACCTACATCGAACGCGAATCACAGTTTCCCGTCATGGTCGCATTCAACAAGTTTCAGCAACAAACGGGACCTCAGACCTACATGATCGATGGGGCTGCGTTGGCAGAATGGGCTTCGAATCGATTCGAAGAACCCAACGTGATGGAACAGCTCCAAGAATCCACCGAAAAATCAGCCGAGACAATGGTGCTGATCAGTCGCAAGAGCGTCGATCGTTCAAGCAAATTGCGAGAAGAAGCGGCCGCCAAAGTGGATGCCCTCTTCGGTCGTAGCATGCGCAACCTGTCCGAGACTTTGGCAGATGGTAAGGAAACCGTCGCCTCCGTCGCTCAATGGATGCGAGATA
>CAITIF010000545.1 GCA_903892365.1 uncultured Pirellula sp.
AAGCAAAAATCAATCAGAACAATGCGATGGATCTAAGTCGCGGGTCCGCCGTCACCTGATGGAAACCTTCAGTCCGCGACCAGATCATCGCGGACGTTCTGATTTTCAGTGCTCGATGATAGCAGTGCACGTGATTGGATCGATGGTTTGCTTGCCACCGACGAGAACGAAGTGCCTTCAAGTTGTTGCGATTGGATTAAAGCCAAACACAACAACTTTCCCAATTCGCCCGGTTCGTTTTGATTGCGGGGGCGTTTAATGGGGACAGCCATTCACTCCAGTACGCGAGGGCCAAGTCGTGGATTGCATTATCATGCATCCACGCAGAACTCGCGTGTCATTGTTTGCATCGCGACAAACGAAACCATACAATGCTCAAGGCAGTACTCGTGGTACTGACAACTTGATCGGCCAATATGAGATCGATTCAGAGCTAACAATCTAACAAGAAATCAGAACAATGAATTGCATCGAAGTGCTCGGTCACCGTCGCTTGGCGGTTGCTATCATCACTCCTCGCACTCGATGAATTCGGGCGTTACCCGACTGAATCCCATGCTGGTCTCGGACTTCGCAACATTACTCGATACATCCACCGCCAACGCAATTGCGTTCGCGCGTTCAATGGTTCTAGACGATTTGCCCAACAGCTACATTTACCGAGTTTTTCCGAACCAATCCTGCGACGAACATCTTGGGCCTGACGAACTCGTGTATCCGGATGACTCATTAGTCGATGTTCACGACTACATCGAAATGGGGCGTGATGATTGCATTCACTTCCTGTATCGCGATGGTCGTGTTCCTGAATGGATCGACATCAGCGTTGGAGCGGTTGACCACGAATTCACATACATCTACCTCCGTTGTTGTGGGCGATTCACCGCCAATGACGAACGGCTATACTACAATCAATTCGATCGCGGACCATTCGGTGTAAAATCGCCTGCAATTCCTCCCAACATCGAGCTGGGGGATCGCGAAATCAAGTTTTGGATAGGTGACGCGGTCGATCCACCGGAACGCGGGTAACAATGCCGTGCACACGAAGCCGCCGATCGCGCGGTTTGCTAATGGAGAGCGTTTCTCCGGCGGCTCGGTGACGGCCGGTCGTTATGCCGCAAATGACTGATACAAACACGATGGAATCTTGCTCACACGATGCGCATTCATTTGCCGAGCGCGCGGCGGAGATCATGCGGCGAGAGCCACGAACCGAAAAGACTCCGGCGATCCTGGCGTCGTTTGCGCACGCCCTTAATTACCGGCATCCAATCGACACAATCCCGCATGAGCGCATCGCAGCGGCGCATGGCACGAACTTCGCGACTGTCGTGCAGGCGCTGCGCAATGCGAACGGACAGCTTGTGCCCCAACCCCGACTGCCTGAATTGGGCATTGAGCTCCGTACTGGTGAAACTGCGATGTCCAACGGTGCGACCGTGCAAGGCCCACCCTTCGTATCGGCAGGGCGACTCCAGGCTGGACTGCACATGGCCAAACACTATGCCTTGATAGAAACGGGCCACGGTTCCCACTTCTGGGGAGTGCCCAATCGCAATGTGCTCTCGGAAGCGAGCAACATCCCGGTCATCGTCATCGGTGAGATTGTAGATCCTGAGGGGAGAGGAAAAGCGAATCACGAAGAGTATTATGTCAGGAACCCCATTTGGGTCGACAACCTTCCTGAGGACCACCCTTGGTACGGATGGACCTATGAGCAAGTTGGCTCGATTATGGACGCGATGCAGATTCAAGCCGAGCGGGTAAATACTCGCATGTTGCTGGTGTGGGACCCGGAATCAAAGGGCCGGGACGAGACGTACCGCGAAGTCATGAAGGACGTGATTGCGATGATCTCCGCTGAACAAGAGATTGACTACGCGGATGTGCCTGTGCGTATGGTGAAGGAGTTGACGGAGACACAGATGAATTGCTTGACGGCCGACGATGTAAGAGGATTGCTTGCAATCGAGCAGGCGCAAACTCGGAATCGGCATAACAACGCGATGCACCGAAGTCGCGGATCGGCCGCTTCCTGATGGTGAGTTTACTTGACGCGACATCGGTGATCGCGAGCGTTCTGCCTTTAATTCACAACCGAAAGGAAACACATGTTTCGCAAACACGTCAACGCATGGTTGGTCATCGTCTTTTCATTGACGCTGATCGCGTCCGGATCATTTGCCCAAGCCCAAACTTTGCCACCCGCTGATAACGGCGATACGGACATTCCGTTTTGGGACTTCACAAGCCTCACGGTGCTTGCCGAAGAGGGAATCTCGGTTGAGGTAACAGAAGAAATATTCGAAGCACGCGTCGAGATTCAATCAACCTCTGAATTGCCGGACTTCGGCTATTTCGCGTACTCAGTTTCGAGTTTGGACGGACAATACTTACGATTGGTCGAGGGCGAAGTCGTCCCTTGGTCGGACCAAATTAGTTTTTCATCCACGACTCTAATGAGAGCTCCTCAAGAGCTTTATGTTGATGGCTCCGAAGCTTTTACTGATGGAAGCCGCACATTTTATGCGGTCGCAAGTGCGTCGGGAACAACGGACCAATGGGTCTGGTGGGAGTGCACAAAAGCTGGTCTTTGCGGTCTCGGACAAGGGGCGGTCAATATTGTCAACGGAGTGCAGGACACCGTTATCGGTGTTGCAAACATCCCAGCGGCAGCGGTCAACGGAATTGCGTGGACTGAAGAACAGCTTGGGATTCTCGATGGTGACGATCCAATCCGCGTCCCATATATTCCATCTCCTGATTGGTCAAAGGACTTGATTGTTGAAGAAGATGATTTCAGCCACGGCGTTAGTAAATTCTCTGGCGCTGCAGGTGTTGAAATATTGACCGGTGTTTGGATTGCTAAAATCGCCAAGTTCCCCAAGGTTGCAAGTTTACTCGATAACTTGCCTGGCAAAATTGGCAAAACAGGTCCAATTAAAGAGGTACCGGACGCCAAAGCCCTCGACGACTTGTTTGATGCATTGAGTGATGGTGGTAAAACGGTTAACTCTGGTTCTTACCCTGGTGTTGTAAAGGAGCTTCCTGACGGAACGATCATTCGCAAACGACCAAGCTCCAAGAGTGGTGGCGCAACACTTGATATTACGCTGCCTGATGGAACCTACATCAAGGTGCATATCAAATGAACGAAAGACTCGTAACTGACATTCGGGATTCGTTGCATGATGATTTAGTCAGCTATGGATTTCTGCTCCAATGCATCAAGTCAGCGCTTAATCAGGGTTCACCAAGTCGCCCCGACGTTCAACTGACTTTGGAACAGTTGCTTGCTTTGGGAGACGTCTGCATTGGTGAGGCACGCTTAGCAAATGCGGACTATGTACAGTTCACCGGTTGGCAAGGCGAATCGAGTGAGTTGGTAGAGAGAGCCTTCCGAGTGGTCGATCGTGCGTCGGAACAGGATAAACCGTTTGCTTTTTGGCTGTGCTTGGCGAGTAATGTCGATCAATTTGAACGGCATGAATCGTCTGAACTGCCAAGCACGGCAGAACAAGGCGATGAACCGAAGTCGCGGTAGCTGGGCGGTTTGCCAATCGAAAATCAACGCCCGCGACTCGGTTATCGCGGCCGTTCTACCTTCAGAAAAGAAAATGCCACGTGCAACGTCAAGTATGGTTTCGCGACGCTACAAGACTTGGTTGGTTTTGTCGATCATCGTTCTATCCGTTTGCTTTCTTGGGGCGATTATCGTTCTAATTGGCCGAATCCCAGTTCGCGGCCATATTTCTTTCAGCCAGGGCCAATCAGATCGCTTCGGACAAATCATGAAAGAAAACGGGATCATATTTTGTGCACTTCCTTTTGGTGGGTGGCACCGATTGCTTTCGCAAAGGGGAGCTTACCGTTGGGGGCGGGTTAGTGCCGATTGGTTGCTTTTGAATGGAAGAATTAGGGATTCGCTTTGGGGGATCGCCTTGCTTTTAGCCATTCGATTGCTATCGGGATAACGCTGACGGCGATGATTCCAAGGGTTACGAAAATGAAGTTCTCCTTGACCCATTCCAAGTTGCCGAACCAATAACCGGCAACCAAGAACAGAGTTACCCAGACGATGCCGCCGACGATATTGTAGAGCCAGAAACGCCCAAAATGCATTCGGCCAATCCCTGCCACAAAAGGAGCGAAGGTCCGAACGATCGGAACAAAACGTGCAATGATAATCGTCTTGGCACCGTACATCTCGTAGAAGTGTTGGGCGCGAATTAAATGCGATTGGTTGAGCCAGCGTGAACTTTGGCTCCGAAAGACTTTGGGACCTACTTGGGCGCCGATCCAGTAATTGACAGCATCCCCGCTGATCGCTGCAACAACCAAAAGGGGAATCATAAGCGCTAGGCTCAGTTGAGAACCTGTGCTAGCGCACAAAGCGCCAACGGCAAAGAGCAGGGAATCACCTGGCAAAAATGGCATTACCACCAGTCCTGTTTCGCAAAAAATGATTGCGAACAGAACGATGTAAACCCATTCTGGGCCTGTTGCTGCAACCAGTTCATTGAGATGGCGATCGATGTGCAGAATCCAGCTTAGAATCGTCTTTAGGTCCATTTGAATGCTTCAACTGCGATGAAGGAGGCGTACTGCTTACATGTCTCGAGAGTAAAGGGATTGGTGATAGACTAGTTGTCAAAACAGGGCTGGGCGCTCTGCATGGTATTTGACCTTCCCAAATTAACCCGATCCAACCTCGAAATATTTCGGTAATCGATTCAATCGTTACAACCGCTTCACAAGTACATAGACGAACAGGCCTGCTGCGAACGAAGCCATGCACAACAAGAACTGATTGAATTCTCGTTGGCTAAACGCGGCGACCACCAAAAAAAGAATTGCACCCGCAACGTAGATCGCCGTGCACGCGTGCTCGTACCAGCGGAACGGGAGATTTTCTCGGAATGCCTTTTTCGCAAACCAGATACTGGAAACAGCGAGTGCACCGCATGCGGTTAACGTCAGGCCCAGGTAGCCAACAATATCTTTGATTTCGGAAATCCAGACCAAGACACAGCAGAGCGACGCTTGTATCAAAATCGGAAGGCGTGGAACTTGGTTGGTCGCTCCTAGCCATTTGGGTAGATACCCATCTTTTGCCATCTGGGCATAAACCATGGGCCCGGTTGCCATCATTGCAAGGATGCTGGTTGCGGCTGAAAGAATGATCGTGAATTGAATCAAGACGGACAGGCTTGGCCCACCGATATTATTCGCAACCACAGCAACATAGCTTTCACCGCCATCGACGATGCTTTGAGCATCAAGTCCGAACAGGAATACAAAGTTCAAAAGCAGATAGAAAATCATGACCAGCAAGCAAGCCATCCACATGGACCGACTGACAAGTGACCGACCATTTTGAGTGTTCGGTTCCCGGTCGATTTCGCCAGCTAGGTAGATACTGGCGTTGAATCCGGTATACGCGAGCGACACATAGAACAAAGAGACAATCATGTTGTAGATGGTGTTGCCATCCTTGAGCCGATTTGCAATGGATAGTGCCTCGGGCGCGGGGGAGGCAGGGTCCACGAGCAATCCGCTGTACCCTGCCTGCATTGCAAAGGGAACTCCAATTGCGAGGAACACTAAGAAGCAGACCAGTTTGATCCCAATGACTACATTATTAAAACCTGCCCCTACCTTCACATGAAGCAGATGAAGTGCAGCAGCTGCAACAATTGCCAGCGATGCAAAGATTCGAACTTGATCGCTGTACCCTTCCCCTAAGAAGCGGTTAAGATATTCGCCGAACAGAAGGGCAGCGCCGGCGATGGGCGCGGTAAAACCTGCGATGATCGAGATCCAGCCTGCGATAAATCCAATAGCGGGATGGACACATCGAGAAAGATAGGTGTACTCACCGCCCGAGACCGGCAAACGCCGCGCTACGGCTCCGTAAGCGATTGCACCGCACAAGGCATAGAGACCACCGATAAACCAAACCAGCAAAACAAGCCGAGCGTCTTGAAGCGACAGCATCGAATAGAAGCTGCCAACATACAGCCCAATCCCGATCATGTTCCCTACAATAAGGCAGACAAGCGAGAGCATGCCCAGCATCGGTTTGTCGGTTCTTGGTGAGGTAGATTCTTGTGTCAAGTTAGGTTACCAAATAGAAAAAGTTGGGTTACAGTTAGCCGCCGAATCGAATACCCGTAGAAGGCAAAGATCATGAGCGAAAAAGAATGGTGTGCGGTAGTTGCGGTCGCTCGAAACGGTACGATCGGCCGAGCCAACACTTTACCATGGAAACTACGAAGCGATCTTCAACGCTTCAAAAAACTAACGATGGGTCATTCGTTGATCATGGGGCGAAAGACATTTGAGTCGATCGGAAAGGCCCTTCCAGGCAGGCAAACGATCGTTCTGTCGCAATCGGGCCAATTTCGCTGGGAGGGGGTAGATGTTGCGAATTCGTTGGAAGATGCGGTCGCGTTGGTCCCCGAATCGCATCGAGGGTTTGTCGTCGGGGGGGCTCAGATTTACCGGCTTTTCATGCCCATCATTCAGCACATGTATGTGACTGAGGTACTTGCAGACATCGAGGGCGATGCTTGGTTGGACCCATGGGACACCAACCAATTTGATTGCTTGGAGCAAAGCTATGTTCCGGCGGACGAATTCAACGAATGGCCGACATGCTTTAAGCATTTCCAGCGGCGATCAAGAGTCGGATGAGGTGGTGGTAGGTGCGCATTGGCGGCCCCAAATCGCGGCCCCCATCGCACCTGCGTCATCGCCTAATTTTGCCATTCGAATTTCGAACATATCGCTGTAGCAGGGAAGAATGTTGCGTTTTGCGGTTCGTTCCACTTCGTCCAAGTAAATTTCTTGAATGGCTTCGACGAGTCCTCCGCCCAGGATGATAACTTCCGGACAAAGCATGTGGACCAAATTGACCACCGCGAAGCCTACTGTTTGAGCGGCTTGGCGAACAATTCTTTCGACGGATTTATCGCCGTCTCGGATGGCGGCGGCTAGGACTTTGCTACGGATTTGAGAGATGTCGGTTCCCGCTGATTTGAGCAAGGCGGGTGCTTCACCGCGATAGGCCAATTTGGCGCATTCAGCGGCAATCGCGAGACGACTGGCTTCGCTCTCCAAAGTGCCAGTCATTTCGGTGCCGCTTGTTCGGGTGGAAGAGGCAATCTTTGTGTGCCCGATTTCCATGACGGATGAACGCTTGCCACGAAGAATTTTCCCTTCGTAGACGAATCCGCCGCCGATCCCCGTTCCGGGGAAAATTCCCGCGACGCTTCGAGCGCCGACAGCGGCACCCACACAATATTCACCAAAGACCCCCGCGTCCACGTCGTTCAAAACAGAAACTGGGCAATTGAGTTCGTCCTCGAGCATGGCAGATAGCGGCACGTTTTTCCAGCCGAGATTGACCGCGACATTGACGATTCCGTTGTCCATATCCACGGGACCAGGACAGCCGATTCCGATCGACGAGAGCTCACTTTGAGGTAGTCCGTTCTCAAGAAAGGTTTCACGAATCAGCTCTGCAATCCGAGCAACACCCGCCGCAGCCCCCTCGGTTCCCTTTGTTTTTTTGCGTTTTCTAGCGACCACATTCTGCTTTTCGTCCAAAATGACACAAAGCATCTTGGTGCCACCCAGATCAAAGCCACATGTAAAATGATTCTGCATACTTTTTTCTCAACCAGACGATTTCGGTATCGCTGCACGATTGGTGCGACAGGCATTCGTGCGACGAACATTGTGTTCAGAGACGTGAAGTATAGTCTATAGGTGAGTCATCAATAGTGCATTCCACATCGTTCTGTGGCACTGTAGTATTTCAAAAACTGTCCTCGAAAAAGCGGAATGTAACGATTACCATTGCATGTCCGTCGAGATTGTCAATCTTGATCGCCGCTTCCCGCCTAGTCCGACCTTTCCCCACCCGCAAGCTTTCCAGCCATGCCATCAACATCTTCGATAAGCCATCCTATGCTCCGTGTAATTCTTTGTGCCCGTCTCTTCATTTGCTTCATTGTCTTGGGACTCGTCTCTCCAAACGCAGTTCTCTTTGCACAGCGCGAACTAACCGATATCCCCGTCCCGAATCCAGACGTGGAGCTTTCGACCTTTCAAATGGGTGATGGTTGGAAAGCAACTCTTTTTGCAGGCGATCCTAGTTTAGCAAAACCTATTCACATGAATTGGGATCATCAAGGACGGCTTTGGGTGGCATCCAGTGAAACGTATCCACAGGTCAAGCCGGGCGAGCCTGCCAATGACAAGATTATCATTCTGGAGGACTCAAATCATGACGGAGTTGCAGACCGAACGATTGTTTTCGCCGACAAGCTTTTGATTCCGACAGGAGTGCTGCCAGCCAACGATGGACCGCACGCAAGCGCCTACGTGGCCAATAGCGATCAACTCCTATACCTTGTTGATCGCGATGGAGACTTGGTTGCCGATGAGCGAACGGTAGTGCTATCTGGTTTTGGAACCGAAGACACTCACCATTTGTTGCACTCGCTTCGATGGGGGCAAGATGGTTGGCTTTACATGAATCAGTCAATCTACATTCATTCGCACATCGAGACACCTTGGGGAGTTGAGCGTTTGAATGGGGGCGGGATTTGGCGGTTCCACCCGGCAACCAAGCGTTTGGAGGTTTACGCCCGCGGTTTCGTGAATACTTGGGGAACTCATTTTGATCGATACGGTCAAGTGTTTGCTACCGACGGTGCTTACGTCGAAGGTATCAATTTTGTTTTCCCAGGAAGTGTATTTGTGACGGCGGTTGGTGGGGAGCGATTCGTAGCGGGACTCAATCCAGGCAGCCCCAAGCACTGCGGGCTCGAGATTCTTTCAGGAAAACATTGGCCCGAGTCCATCCGTGGGAGCATGGTGACCAACGACTTTCGCGCCCATCGCGTCTGTCGTTTTGTAGTCTCCGAATCCCAATCGGGGTACGAGTCGGTTCAGCAACAAGAGATCATCAAAACGCCACACGTTTCCTTCCGCCCCATCGATGCGAAACAAGGCTTGGATGGTGCGCTGTACATCGCAGATTGGTACAACCCCATCATTCAGCATGGTGAGGTTGATTTTCGTGACCCGCGACGGGATCGAACTCACGGCCGGATATGGCGAGTCACCCACGAAGAACAAAAAAGTGCGCCGAACGATTCGATCGTCGCATCGGATTCGATCGAGAAAAACATGGCTCGTTTGACGGACGACTCGGACTTGGTTCGTATCTTCGCGAGCCAAGCCATGCGGGTGCGAGCCAAATCCGATCCGACCGTTGCCGCACGTGTGCAAGCCAGAATTGAAAACCTGATTCAAACATCAGGCACCGAGTCGGATCTGGAGCTACTGCAATGGTGTTGGCATCTTGAAGCGGATAATCAGTACCATTCCGCCGCGATCGAGAAATTGCTTTCTTCGAGCGATGGTCGCATTCGAGCAGCTGCGGTTCGAAATCGAAGTCACCAAATGACGCATGACTTTCGTATGTCGACAGGATTTGGCAAGGAAGTATCGCGCGATCAAAAGTCGAAGTGGCTTGGTTTAGTAAGTTCTTATACGTCGGACACACACCCCCGTGTTCGGCTGGAGGCAGTAAGACTGCTTTCCGCTTTAGAGCTACCAGAGGCTGCGGGGGCTGCGTGCGAAATCTTGAACCAACCCATGGATCGGTTCTTGGATTTTGCATTGTGGCAGTGCATGCGAGATTTAAAGTCATCCTGGCTTCCTGCCTTTCAATCCGGAGCATTCCGGTTTAACGGTAAACCAAATGCAATCGCATTCGCTTTGCGTGCGATCAACGAACCGTCCAGTTTGGACGCGACCATGCAATTGCTGAATACTGGGGCTGTTCAGAGCAAAGAGGATGCGGTCGAACTGATGCGATTGGTTTCGGAATTGGGACAGCCCAATCAACAAGGGATGCTTTTGGATTGGATCGTGCGGCCCGAATCGACAGGCAAGCTTCCTAAGCTAGACGCACAGGATCAAGCAGGCCTGTTGCGTTCCCTGGTGGACGTTTCGAAACGCAAGAAGCAATCTATTGCTATTTCTCCCGAGCTGAATGCCAGCCTCATGAAGTTGCTTGTGTCCAAAGATACTGCCCCTGTTGTAGCCGTTGAAGTGGTGAAGGCTTTGGGGCAATGGCAAGTACAAGAAGCACGCGCGACAATCATTGATCTTGTGGTAAACGGCCCGTTGGAGCTTCGCAGTGCAGCCATTCAAGCGATTGCGTCGTATGCAGATATCGAAGCCAAGTCGACAATCAGCAAATTGGCGATCAGCCCGGATTCTGGGATCGCGATCGCCGCGACTGAACAATTGGTAGAGCTGGATTTGAACCAAGCCTCGCAAACCCTAGCCGACCGGTTGGCTGGCCTTCGCTCGCCAGATGCGGCCTTGAGTAGTTCGCTTCAGTTGATTCTGACCAAGAAGGCTGGAAGTGATTCGCTGATGAACGCTCTTGGTGGTAAAAAACTGACTTCGGAGGTGGGCCGCGCAGTACGGAGTGTTCTGCGAAGTTCCGGAAATGCAAGCGTCGATTTAATTGCGACCATCGACCGTATCGCATCCCTATCGGAAAACAAATGGGTTTGGAGCGAATCGCTTCGTGACGAATGGCTCCAGCTTGCCAAGGATCAGGGGGATGCACGGCGCGGCGAGATGATCTATCGACGCAACGAACTTCAGTGCTCGCAGTGCCATCGAATCGCAGGAGCAGGAGGGGTCGTTGGTCCAGAGCTGACGAGCATCGGCGCCAATGCTCCTGCCGATTATCTGATCGAGGCATTGATTGCTCCTGCTGCGAAAGTAAAAGAAGGGTACCACGCGAAATTGATTCGCACGGATGATGATGAAGTCATTTCGGGAATACCGGTTCGAGAGTCCGATACGGAAGTCATTCTTCGAACCGCCGATGGAAAAGAACGAGCCATCGTGAAAGCCAACATTGAAGAGTCGAAGGATTCTCGCTCCTTGATGCCGGATGGTCTCCTTGATTCTCTTAGTCGAGATGAAGCCATCGATCTGGTTCGGTTCATGACCGAATTGGGAAAGATCGATGGTACGATGTTGGTTGTTGCTGATGGAAGCCTTCGGTCTTGGCAATATTTGCAGTGGACCAAGGAAGCGAACCAAATTTTGAACAGAAACAGCTTGGATGCAGTTTCCGGAGCATCTAGCTCATTCACTTGGCTAGCAACATCGTCACTGGTTTCTGGCGTATTGCCGCTGAAGGGGATGGATACCTTCTCTCCTCATTCCGGAGTGCCACCAACCACCTTTATTCAGACTCAGTTGACGATTTCCAAAGCAGGCGCTCTTGTTTTGGATTTCGGCAAGGCACCTAAGGAAGGTGTTTCGCTTTGGATCAACAGTGTCCCAACAACGATCTCGGAAATCGGCAGTCGATTCGATGTCCAGGAAGGTTCGTGCATCATTACGATAGGAATCAACCGTGCGGTGATCGAAGACAGTATTCAGGTGAGGGTTAACAGCAAAGGCTCAACGGCAAGTTTCAAGTGATTGACCGTTACATTCGCTGTAATTAGAAGTTCACGGATTTTGTTGAAGCCGTGAAAGATGGTAGGACGATGCAATCTAGTTGTCAGAGTGATCGAGCACTTGGATGCTACTAGATCGGCCAAACTTTTCATTGCGCAGGGATGTGGCGCTGGAAAGCCCTACTACTTCAAAAAAGAATCCATCCCTATCCATGGCACGCAAAAAGAAACGCGATGATCTTGAGCCCGTACAGATCGAGCCCGCAGCGGTGGATCTGGGGCGTCAGCCGCGGGTGCTTGGCTGGTTAGTGCTGATTGTAGGCACTGCCAGCACTTGGTATTGGTATCGACCCTTGCCACCCACGGTTACCGAAGCTGTTAACGCCGCAAAGCCCAATGATTGGTCCAACGGGGCAACAGCCCCTGCGAGTATATGGACGGATAATGGCTTGATTGTTCCGTCAGTAACGGACGCAAATGCACCCTCCACGTTCGCTCCATCACTTGCGGATCGGGCACTTCCAAATCAAACACTTCCAGACCGTGCACCTCTGGATAGGGAGGCACCGCAGTTGGTTGGGAGCGCAGGTATTGCGCTCGTTCCCATGCATGAGTCCAAAGTCGATATCCGAGATGTTTTGAAGACGGAACGTTTGCCCATGGTTCCGGTGGAACCCGTGAGACCAGAGGCCAAGAATCCGGCAGCAGGGCCATCGACTTGGGTACCGGAGTCTATGCAGACGCCGACGGCGCTCTTACCCAAAACCCAAGGTGCTGCCAGCTCATGGCCCGATGTGGGATATGTGCCGGAATCCGTGAAGCAACGTGCGGCACTTCGGGCCGCTACCAAGATAACAACCAGTATTCCCCCCCTTCTTGAAACCGGCATGCGATCTATCAAAACACTGGAAGGTAAGGAGGAGCAGCAGGTTGAAAAAACGGGACCTGCGAGCCAAGAGGGATCGCAAGGGAACGCCGACTCATCTTCTAACGCGCCGGCACCCGGTAGGGCTCCCGCATTCATCCGGCAGCCCAAGAAACCGGGGAACTAAAGACCGCTGGGGCCGATAGAGTTGCGTTCGCTTCTAGAGTTGCGTTCGTTTCTCATTTTCCGCTTCGGGTTGTTGAAAAAGCAACGACCCAATTCGGACCATGGTCGAACCTTCTTCGATCGCAATTTCAAAGTCGTCGCTCATTCCCATAGAAAGTTCTGTTAAGGGCAAACCGAATCGGTTGCTCCAGGTGTCGCGTAGCTCTCGCAGCAAACAAAATTCGCGTCGCGTCGTATCGGAGCTTCCCGTTAGGCTCCCCATCCCCATGAGGCCGGCTATTTCCATGTTGGCAGGCAGGTGCTCGCGATCCATCCAATGCGTTAACAAGAGTTCCGCATCCGCGATCGCTATTCCTGTTTTGGTTGCGTCTCCGGAAATATTCACTTCCAGCAATAGTTGAAGAGGCGATGTTCGTGGATCCAGATCCGATTCAATTTGCTGAAGGAGCCGTTCTGAATCCAACGAATGCATGGTGCTGAGAATTGGGATTGTGCGTTTGGCTTTATTCCGCTGCAGATGGCCGATCAAGTGCCAATCGATCTTTTGGTCGGCTAGCTCAGCGGATTTGGCCCATAGGGCCTGCGGTCTACTTTCGGCTAGGCGATGGCATCCTGCGTTCACTAAGTACTGGGTCAATTTCACATCGACGTACTTGGTTACCCCGATCACTTGGGCGGCATTCACTGGC